>NZ_QGHD01000030.1 GCF_003148885.1 Hallerella porci
CACAAGCATTCCCTCTACGTTCTCGCGAACAAGATTGACTGGAACAAGTTCGAGACCGAGTTTTCCAAATTGTTCAACGAAAAGAAGGGTGCGCCGAACAAGCCGATCCGTCTCATGACTGGGCTCATCATCCTGAAGCACATCCGCAACGTATCGGACGAGTCCGTCGTGGAGCAGTTTCAGGAAAACGCCTATTACCAGTATTTTTGCGGAGAACGGTTCTTCTCGACGGAGCAACCCTGCGACCCGAGCGAACTTGTCCACTTCCGGCACATGATTGGCGAAGCGGGCATGGACATGATCCTCAAGGAAAGTATCCTCGTCAACGATGACCACGATAAACAAGGACCGACAGGATGCGGCACGGTCTTTCTTGACACGACCGTGCAGGAAAAGAACATCACGTTCCCTACAGACGCCAAACTTGCGAACAAGATAATAGAGCAGGTACAGAAAATCGTGGAAGAACACGGCCTTCCGCAGAGACAGTCCTACAAGAGAACCTTGAAGAAGGTCCATCGTGACCAGCGTTTTCGCAATCACCCGAAGAACGCCAAGAAGGCGCGCAAGGCAGATCGCAGGCTGAAGACAATCGCGGGACGGCTCGTCCGTGAAATGGAACGGAATCTTTCGAAGAAAAATCTGTCGGGTACGTACAAAGGAAAAATCGAGCTTTTCAAAAAAGTTTTGGAGCAGAAGAGGTGCGACAAGGACAAGGTCTATTCGCTACACGAGCCCGAAGTAAAATGCATCGGCAAGGGCAAGGAACACAAGAAATACGAGTTCGGCAACAAGGTGTCAATCGCCCGTAGCTACAGCGGCCTCATCGTCGGCGCAGTCGCGTTCAGGGACGAGTATGACGGACATACGATAGACGATACGCTTGACCATGTTGAACAAATGCTCGGCTTCAGGCCGAGCCGGGCAGCATGCGACCGGGGATACCGCGGACAAAAGGAATCCGGAACGACAAAGATCGTGATACCGGACGTTCCGAAGAAAAACGCGACCTACTACCAGAAGAAAAAGGCTCACAAGCTTTTTTGCAAGAGGGCTGGCATCGAACCAATCAATGGTCACTTGAAGAGCGACCACCGCATGGGTCGCAACTTCTACAAGGGAATCTTTGGCGACATGCTCAACGCAAAGCTTGCAGCAGCAGCGTTCAACTTCAAGAGGGCCATGAGGCGCTTTTTTGTCCTGTTGGAATGGCTATACTGTTTTTGCCTTCTGTGGAACGGAATGAACAAAAAATGCGAACGTCCTTATCTTGCGTTCGCAAAGTGACCTTTTTAAGGGACGACTAAATAGCAGCGAAGCTGCGCGGGGGTTTTGAGAACTTAGAGCTGAGAGCTTAGATCTTAGAAATGCTAAGCTCGCGTCAAAAGTTTTAAATGGAGGAATTTCCGAAGAGAAATAGCCTCCAAAGTTTCAGATAGACAGTTCAAATGAAATTTCCAGCCTTAAAAGTTTCAGATAGAGAGTTCAAATGAAATTTCTAGCCTCCAAAGTTTCAGATAGAGAGTTCAAATGAAATTTCTAGCCTCCAAAGTTTCAGATAGACAGTTCAAATGAAATTTCCAGCCTCCAAAGTTTGAGATAGACAGTTCAAATGAAATTTCTAGCCTCCAAAGTTTTATATGGAGGGTTCAAATGAAATTTCTAGCGTCCAAAGTTTCAGATGGACACTTCAAATGAAATTTCTTGCCATTATTTTTTCGGATGGAGGGTTCAAATGAAATTTCTTGTCAATATTTTTTCGGATGGAGGGTTCAAATGAAATTTCTTGCCAATATTTTTTGGGATGGAGGGTTCAAATGGAATTTCTTGCCATTATTTTTGGGATGGACAGTTCAAATGGAATTTCTTGCCATTATTTTTGGGATGGACAGTTCAAATGAAATTTCTTGCCAATATTTTGGCGGCGGGAAGTCACTTTTAAAAATTTTTGCCTTAATATGAACTGCTAGATCCGTTCACTTCGCCTTCGGCTCCGTTCAGAATGACACGGCGGATGTGTCTTCGGCGCGCTTAGCAGCGAAACGCCTAACTTTATAATTGTTAATTGTGAATTATCAATTCTGCATTATTATCCAATGCATAATTAACAATTAACAATGCACAATTGGAAATAATGGCGGCGAAGCCGCGCGGGGGGGGGAGAACTTAGAGCTGAGAACTTTGAACTTAGAAATCTAAGCTCTAAAATCTAAGTTCTAAGATCTTGCATTCCACTTTTTTCGTTTTTAAGTAAAATCTTCTTTACTTTTGGAAAATTTTTACTGATTAAAACGTTTAAAGATAAAGGCGTCATTTTGAAAATTTTAAGCAGAAATGTCTCTGTTTGAAACTCTATGGAGAACAAAATGACAAATAAAAATTCTCGTCGCAGTCACGATGCATTTTTCCGTTGGCTTTTTGCCGACAAAAATCATCTGCGGGCGTTGTTGAAACTTTCCGCGAAATCCAATTTGGAGATTCAGCAATTTTTGGCAGCGGTTGATCCGAATACATTTGTGCGCATTCCCGATACTTATTCGAATGTGGACGAAACGGGCGAAGCCGATTTGGCGTTTCGGGTGAATGCCTCTTCGGGCGACCACGCACTCGTCGGCGTTTTGCTCGAACACAAATCGGAGCCTGACGCAAATACGTTGGCGCAGATGAAAAAATATGTCAATTCGGTGATGAACGCTTACGCACAATCGCACAGCGCAACGCAAATTCGACCGTCGCCATTCTTTTTTACAACGGAAAAGTTCCGTGGGACCCGTACAAAAATTTTCCGCAGTATCCCGAATATTTCCACAATCTTATTTTGCCGTTCAAAGCGGCGTTTGTGAATATGACGCAAATTTCGGACGATGATTGTTTGAAATGTGAAGACGTCGCAACGGCGATGGGTGTAACCGCGATGAAATATGCATTTAACCGGAAAAAATTGTTGGCGATTCTTCCCAAATTTCAAAAAGCCTTAACGCAGATTCCTTACGATGAAGCGAAAAACTTGCTCGAAAAAATTAGTGTATATTTGAAGGAGTATTTGGGCGAAAGCATCCTCAAGGAGTTAGATATGGCATTCGTAAGCATCGGACAAAAGTACGGTTTCGTCAGCGCCGGCGATGTCTTTCGCCAAAGGCTCGCTGCAGGTAAAGCTGAGGCGCTTGCGGAAGGACTTTCCAAAGGACTTTCCAAAGGTCGTAAGGAAGGGCTTTCTAAGGGGCTTTCCAAAGGGCGGGCGGAAGGGCTTTCTAAGGGGCTTTCCAAGGGCCGTGCAGAAGGAATTCGCCAGGGGCTTTCCAAAGGTCGTAAGGAAGAAAAGCTTTCCCTCGCCAAAGCTTTCCGCAATAAAGGTTTTCCTTTAGAAACGATTGCCGAAGTCACCGGCCTCTCGATTGACGAAATCAAAGCACTGTAAAAAAAGAACCGCGAAAGCGGTTCTTTTTTAGTTGGAATTGATGATAATGCATAAAGAACAATTAACAATGCATAATTAACAATTGAGAATTAGGCGCACCTTCGGCGCACTTGTTATAAATAGCAGCAGCTGCCTAACTTTATAATTGTTAATTGTGAATTATCAATTATGCATTGTTAGCCAATGCACAATTGAAAAGAATGGCATATTTGGCGCGAGGTTGGCTTGTAGAATTTGTCTTAAGCTTTTTTCCGCTTCGGTGAAACAGCGATAAAGATAAGCACGCTCACAAGCAGCAAAAACGGGTAGAACATATAAGGGATAATGTCAAACGCATTTGTGTTGGAACCTTCGGGAGCTGCCGCTGTGATTGCCGAAAGGGCGACAAGCATCTGGGCGCCATAAGGCAAAATCCCTTGCACTATGCAGCCGAAAATATCGAGGAGCGAAGCGCTCTTTTGCGGAGAAATGCGGTATTCATTTCCCATTTGCTTTGCAATGGGAGCGGCCATTACAATGGCGACCGTATTGTTCGCCGTCGCAATATCCATCGCACTCACCAAAAGTCCCATGCCAAGTTGTCCGCTACGATGCCCCTTAAACACTTTGTGAATAAAGTCGAGCAAAGCGGCAAAGCCACCGTGAATGCGGATGAGTCCGCAGAGTGCGCTCACAAGGACCGCGACCATAATCGTTTCGTACATGCCAGAAATTCCGTTGCCGATGTGGCTAATCAGTCCAATGGATGTGAGCTCTCCGCTTCCGACCATAATGATGGATGCGGCAAAAATTCCAATGATTAAAACCATAAACACATTAATGCCGGTAAGCGCAAGCGCAAGGACTAAAATGTAGGGAATCAACTGGATTAAGTTATAATTTCCGCTCACGATTTCTTTGGCATCGGTCGCAAACGAAATCGCTGTAATGATGACAATCGCAACAATTGCAGCAGGGAGCGCAATCCAAAAATTCACGCGGAATTTATCCTTCATCGCGCACCCTTGCGTTGAAGTGGCGGCAATTGTCGTGTCCGAAATAAAACTCAAGTTATCGCCAAACATAGCGCCACCGATTACCGAAGCCACGCAGAAGGGAACGCTAAATCCCGCTGTTCCTGCGACTTCAATTGCAATCGGCGTCACAACCGCAATCGTTCCAACCGACGTTCCCATGGCGGTAGAAACGAAAGCGGCAACGACGAAAAGTACGACGACGGCAAATTGCGCCGGAATAAAATCCAACAAAAAATACGCAGCGGCAGAAGCACTCGAACGTCCAAGAATTCCTGCAAAAATTCCCGCGCAAAGGAAAATGAGAATCATGAGAAAAATATTTCTGTCGCCGATGGCACCAGCCATAATATTCATTTTCTTGTCAAAATTGAGTTTGCGATTTTGAATGCAAGCGACAAAAATCGCAACGAGGAAAGCGCCCACAATCGGGATGTTGTAAAATCCCATCGGAATTTTGAGAATATATTCAAAGGTAATTCCCATGCCCAAGTAGAGCACTAAAAAGATGAGCGTCGGGAGCAAAGCTTTTGGATTGCCTTTGATGTTTTCAAGATTATCAAGAGAAATACTTTCGTTTTCCATGAGATTCCTTTTCTCAAAATGATGATGCGCGCAAAATTAGAAATTGAAAGAACTCTTAGAAACGGTAAATGGGTTTCCCCTCATAGAAAGCGCTGCGCTTTCATTTCTCAATAAAAAAGGCGGCGGTGCCGCTTTTTTAGTTTACTTTGACTTTTTCGACGAATTTTTTCTTGAATTCTTCGGCGGGAATCGGGCGCGAAATTAAAAAGCCTTGGATGAGTTCTGCGCCCGCATCTTTCATCACGGAAAGCGAATTTTCGGTTTCGACTCCTTCGGCGCAGAGGCGAATCGTTCCTTTTTTGCAGAAGTCGGAAACGAGTTTTAAAATGGTGCGGTGCTGCGGATATTTCACAAAGTTTTGCGTTAACTGGAAATCGATTTTCAAAATGTCGACGGGAATATCGCAGAGAACGATGAGAGATGCGTAACCGGTTCCGAAATCATCGAGAGCGGTGTAAACGCCGCCTTCTTTGAATTCGCGGAAAAGGGCGGCAAATTCTTCGGTCGCTTTAATGCGACAAGATTCGGTGAGCTCTAAAACGAGCGCAGAACCCGGAAGATCGTATTTCTTGAGAATGTCAAAAACGTAATCTTTGAATCCGGGCACGCAGAATTGAATGCTCGAAACGTTCACGTGAATCTGCTGAATATTTCCGTTGATTTTTCGCCATTCGGCAAGAGTCCGCATCGCTGAATCGATAACCCAAGCGCCGACGGTCACGATGTCTTCGGTATGTTCGAGCATCGGAATAAAATCGCCGGGGCTTACCATCCCGAGTTCGGGAGTGGAAAAGCGGAGAAGTGCTTCGGCAGAAGAACAATTTCCGCCATCGGAATTGACAATCGGTTGAAAGTAAAGTTCAAAACCTTCGCATTGATTTTGCAGACTTTTTTTAATCGCTTCGCGGAGTTGCGATTGCCGCGTTTTTTGCAAATACAATTCGTCGGAATAGTAAACGAGTTCTTTGTGATTGGTCGTCTTGGCAAATTCAATTCCGTAGAAAAGATTTTGTTGTAAACGATCAACGTCGACGCCGTCCGATGGGAAAATCGTTGCGGTGCACACAAAATCCTGATCGATTTCGATGCCGTCTACGGGAACGCAGCGCAGCACATTTTGAATTGTTTGATAGGTTGCTTGAATATCGGCTTTCTTGCACGATTTGATAATAATCGAAAAGTTCGAACCTTGCATCCGAAAAATCGATGCTTCTTTGTGAACCGATTGTTTTAAAAGCGCGCCCATCGAGTATAAAAATTTATCGCCGAATGCATAGCCGTAATCGTCGATGATTTTTTTGAAATTGAGCAAATCAAAACAGAGAATTGCGCCGCGGTCATTTTTCTTCAAACGTTCCGATAAATTATTGCGAAATTCGTGGAAGGAGCGCAGATTCGAAACGGGGTCAATTTTATTTTCGTAGCCGAGCGGGCGAATGAATCCCGCGGTATGATCCGCGTTTCCGTATTCGTCATAGTAAATGTAACTGCTGCACAAAATCCATTCGTATTTCCCCGAACTTGTCATCACACGAAATTCTAAATCGTAATGGCTATTGTGTAAACCTAAAACGGAATGGAGATAATTGCGACATTTTTCGCGGTCTTCGGGATGGATGATACTTGTCCATAATTTTTCGAAGTGATCCAAAGAATCTTCGTTTACCCCGAAGAATTTTTGAGCTGGTTTTGACCAATGGGCAATGTTTGTTTTCATATTGCCCGCAAAAAAGTACACTGGATCGGAGCAATTTGAAAGTGCTTCAAACAGTTGCTTTTCTTCTTGGTTAAAATCGCTCATTTTTTAATTTCCTTTTTTATAAAAATAAGCAGAAAAGGAAGAATCGCTAAAAATGTTGTGAGCTAGATTCTTCCAAGTTGGAATAGAAATGCAAAAAAGCCGCGCGAAGCGCGGCTTAGAGATGAATTTTCGAATGAGATGAAAATGGATTAAACCAATTTCTGCCCGAAAATTTCGTGCCAAGGAAGTCCCCATTTTCCGATTTCTTCCATGAACGGATCCGGGTCGAATTGTTCCATATTGAAGACGCCTTCGCCTTTCCATTTTCCGGTGAGCATCATCGCACCGCCGAGCATTACGGGAACGCCGGTGGTGTAGCTGACCGCTTGCGCTTTGACTTCTTTGAAGCATTCGGCGTGATCGCAGACATTGTAAACAAAATAAGTTTGCGGTTTGCCGTCTTTTGTGCCGGTGAGCTGGCATCCGATGCAAGTTTTTCCCGTGTAATTTTGGCCGAGAGTTCCCGGTTCCGGAAGAAGCGCTTTCAAGAATTCCAGCGGGATGATTTTTTGACCTTTGAATTCGACGGGATCAATGCGGGTCATTCCCACGTCTTCGAGAACGCGGAGATGAGTCAAATATTCTTGTCCGAAGGTCATCCAGAAACGAGCCTGTTTGATTTCGGGAATAAATTTGACGAGAGATTCGAGCTCTTCGTGCCAAAGCAAATAGCTTTCGCGCGGACCGACTTGCGGATAATCGACGCTTTTGTGTTCGGACATCGGCGGAATTTCGTAGAAGTTTCCGTCTTTGTAGAATTTGCCTTTTTGTGTGACTTCGCGAATGTTGATTTCGGGGTTGAAGTTCGTTGCAAATGCTTGGCCGTGATTGCCCGCATTGCAGTCGACGATGTCGAGAGTATCGACGGAATCGAAGTAATGCTTTTTGGCGTAAGCGGTGTAAACATTGGTAACGCCCGGATCAAAGCCCGAACCGAGAAGCGCCATAATTCCCGCTTTCTTGAAACGATCGTGGTAAGCCCACTGCCAAGAATATTCAAAGTGCGCTTTGTCTTTGGGCTCGTAATTCGCAGCGTCGAGATAATTGACGCCTTCGGCGAGGCACGCATCCATAATCGGAAGATCTTGGTAGGGAAGCGCTACATTCAAAACGAGTTCCGGTTTGAAATCGCGGATTAAAGCGGCGACTTCGGCGGGATCGTCAGCGTTGACTTTTGCCGTGTGAATGGGAATGTTTTTGATATCTTGAGCAATCGCATCGCACTTGGATTTTGTGCGGCTTGCTAAAAGAATTTCGGAATAGACGCTCGAGTTCTGAGCACATTTGCGGACGACGACGTTTGAAACGCCACCAGCACCGATGATCAATACCTTGGACATTTTTTACTCCGTTTTGAATGGTTGCATTTAAAATATAGGAACTTTCACATCGAAAGATTTTGCGTTTCCCGCTTCATCTTGAATGCGGATTTTAAAAGATTTTCCAGCGGGCGGAAGTTCGCTTAAAATGAAGACGAGTTCTCGTGGCTCGGAATCGTATTCTGCGTAAATGAACGGCTTTCCGGGGGCACTTGCTTGAATGGCGTTGCCGCTTGGAATGCCCGATTCTTTTTCGATTACAGGGATGCGGAGAACGGCGGTCATTTTGCCTAAGACCATTGCGGAATCGAGACGGCTTTCGCCGAGTTCGGGCGCCGTTTTGTCATCGATAAATCCGATGTCGCGAAGTTCATCCATCGAGGCCGAGCGTTCTTTTTCTGCGGATTTTTGTTTGCTGAAAATAAACCAGCGGCGACTCGTTTCGCCCAAATAATAGAGCGGAGCGGTCGCAATTTTTTTGTCAAAGGAAACGTTCCAATCGCCTAAGAAATGCAAACCCTTCGGGTGAAATTCGTAAGCGGGAACGCTGTCGTTTTGAAGGGCGCGAATTGCGAAAACGCGAGTCCAAGGAACGTCGGCGAGAGCGCTTACGCGCGCAGCAATGCGGGCATTTTTCATTTGAAATTCGATGGAAAAATCTTTGGCGTCCGCGGGAATTTCGGCGAGACGAATCGTGTCGGATTTTTCATGTTGTAAAAGACGAATTTCATCGACGCCGGGATAAATTTCGAGCAATTTTCCGAGAGGAGTTGCTTCGGGTTTCATTTCTTCGCAGGCGTTTGCGACGAGTTCATCGCGGCTGTAAAGAGTAAATTCTGTTTTTAAAGAATCGCTTTTGCACAAATCGAGTCCGAGCCAACTGCGACTTAAGAAAGAGAACAATTCGGGATTTTGATTTTTCCCGTGAAGCGCAGGCTTTGCGCCGTTACATTTTTCGGCAAGCGCAAGAGTCCGCGTCGAAATTTTTCCGGTGATGTCTTCGACTTCTAAAGTGAGAGTGTCGCCTTCTGTAAATTTGTATACATTTGGCAGATAATGCCAATCGCCGGCGGTGTCCGCTTCTTCGGCCCATAATAATTCTTCGCGGATTTGAATCATGTTCGCATACGAAAGCGTGTCTTTGCGGACTTCGCTTAGAATTTCATTTTTGCGTTTTAAAGTAATGCGGCGCACGGACATCGGATTTTCGAGAGGCTCGCGGCTGTAATCGGCGATTTTAAAAACGAAGCGCAGCGGGTCTTGATGATTTTTAAAATCCGGCACTTCTAAGCAATTCGCTTTTAAATCTTCTTCGCCGCTGAGGCTTACATTTTCGCCTTGAAAAACCGCGGCTCCGAAAATGAAAGGCGCCAAAGTATCGCCGCAGAAAACGCCGTTTGCACAAGGATTCACGACTTTTTCGCCCGTGCGCATTTCCAAATGCAAATGCGGATTTCCAATGCCCGAGCTTCCGGTGAACGCTAATGTATCGCCTTTTTGAAAGGAAGGAATTTTGGGATTTTCTAATGCGACATCGTTTTTCTTCTTTTTATTTTGCGTTTTCCGAATGAGAGAATGGAGCGGTTCTGCAAAGTCGCTGAGATGCGCAAAGAGCCAAGTGTGTCCGCTTTCTCCTGCGAAGTAAATGACTTTTCCGTAAAAATACGGCGAAACTTTGACCTTGATAATTTTTCCGTTTTCGGGCGCAAGCACCGGAAAACCTTCGCGCATTTCGGTCGAATAATCAATGCCCGCGTGATAACGGGTGCCGCGATTTTCGCCAAAGGAAGAAGTTAAAAATCCGATTTTTCCAAAAGGAAAATAGAGCGAATCGGCTGCAAAAAGCGTCGCCGAAAAGAGAAGAGAAATAAGAATGAATCGCATAGAAAAAAGATAATTCGTAGGAAAATGGTTTAACGAAATCGGTTGTGTGAAAATTTGAAAAATGCCACGCGGTGCGTGGCAAAATGCGATTAAAATTTTTGAAAAAATCGCGGTTGATGAAAATCGGGCTTTTCGGTGTTAATCGGGAAAAGCGTCAAATAATGCGGGCGTCGTGCGCGGTCGGCGCACTTGTAAATGTTGCCGTAAAGAGTTTCTTGGGAAAGGTCAGAACAGCCGAGAAGTTTCGCGGGAATAGAAACTTTTAATTCCCACGAAACAAATCCGTTTTCAAAAATCGGCGCAGTCACGTGGCGAAGTAAACTTGTATAATCGGTTGTTTTGAGTTCGGTTCTGTGCGCACGATCGCGTCCGCGGGCAGCGTAGCAATAACCGCGACTTGTCAATTCGAAATTGAGATAATCGTTTGAATTTAACGATTGCACAAAAATTTCAACGCAGCTGTCTTCCCAAGCGTGACCGCCGTCGCTTTTGACATTGGCGATGAAACAATCTTCGGGCTCGGTGACTTGAAACCGCACATGTAAAAAATGTTTGTCGTGAAAAAGATTGACGATAACGTGGGGAAGCGCTTCTTCGTCCGTTTCCCAAAGGCGATTGAATTTTAAAATCATGACAAAAAAGTAATAAAATTTGGCGAGGCTAATTTTTCGCAAAAAAAGATGCGCTCAGTATCGCGTCTTTGTGCTTTTTTGATAATCGTCAAAAAGCTTTAAGCAATCACCGCGCAGAAGAGAACGCCGGATGAGTTTTCCTTCGGATTTGCCGTTTAAAATATCGTAGAAAACCGTGTCGCGGAAGCCGATATTTTCGGCATCTTGGATGGTGCAGCCGCTGACGATTTCGCGGATATTTGCCCACAAAATGCCGCCGAGACACATTGGGCACGGTTCCGAAGTGGTGAACAAAACGCAGCCCGAAAGATCGTGAGTTCCCAAATTTTTACAGGCGTCGCGGATGGCTTCCATTTCTCCGTGACAAGTCGGATCTTTTTTTAGGAGAACGCAGTTGTGACCGCGTCCGACGATTTTTCCATCTTTGACGATGACTGTGCCGAATGGACCGCCTTCGCCGTTTTCTATGCCTTGACGGGCTTCGAGAATTGCTGCTTGCATCCAATTTTCGTCGTTCATCGTTTTACCTCGGGAAAATTTCTTCTTTGTAAATTAAACTTTTTGTCGTGAAGAGAAAAATGTTTTTGGTCTTACGTAAAATATTCTAAATTTTCGCCCAACATAGGAGACAATTATGTTCAAAAAAATCACACTTGCTGCTGCAATCGCCGCTTCGTCGTCGTTTGCGACTTACACATTCTTCCCGGTCGGCGATGCTCACACCGGTCAGGCACAAATCACCGGAGATTATTCTTGGGGTGATGAAGGCGGAGATTGGTCCTCCATGCAATTAAAGTTTAGCGCGGAATACGTCGTGATTCCAAACCTCGAACTTTCAATTAGCAAGTTGGGCTATCAGCTCTGGAACGAACCGGATGATTACGATGGAGACGATACCGATGGCTTTATGGCGATGACCTTCGGCGCTCGTTATCAATTCCACCCGATGTTTATCGCTGCATTGGATTTGGGAATTCCTCTGAATGCCGATGAAGTTGCTGCCGTGGATCCGTTTGAACTTTATGGCGCTATTCAATTTACGACCGACTTGATTCCGAATCTTTCTCTCGGATCGGAACTCGGTTTCCATTGGTACTTTGAAGATGAAGATGTTACATACGGTAAAATTCTTACTCTCCAAGCCGAATTGGATTACTCGATTCCGTCTATTCATCTTACCCCGTGGGTGGGCTTTGAATACGATCAACGCGTCACGGATACAGAATATCCGGAGGTCGATGATGGCGCAGGCGATAACGAAATTACCATTTGGGTTGGCGCTCAATACGATATTTCAAAAATGCTCTTTGTAAAGGCGCAATATGTGTTTGGCCGCGGCGATGTCTTCGGCGACTATATGGAGCTTCAAGGAACGGTTGGTGTCAATTTCTAATTGTTGAGGCAAATATGCGGTGTCTGGTAACAGGTGGTGCAGGATTTTTAGGAAGTCATCTTTGTGAACGATTGCTGAACGATGGCCACGAGGTCATCTGCTTAGACAATTATTTCACAGGGCGTCTTGCTAATGTGAACCATCTGCGCGACAACCGCAATTTTGAACTCATCCGCCACGATGTGACGGAACCGATTTTGCTGGAAGTGGATCGAATTTTCAATTTGGCTTGCCCTGCAAGCCCGATTCATTACCAGTATAATCCGGTGAAAACGATTAAGACGAGCGTGATGGGCGCAATCAATATGCTCGGACTCGCCAAGCGAGTTCACGCTCGGATTTTACAAGCGTCGACGAGCGAAGTTTACGGTGATCCCATTGTGCATCCGCAGACCGAAGATTATTGGGGAAATGTCAATCCCATCGGTATCCGCAGCTGCTACGACGAAGGAAAACGCGTCGCAGAAACTCTTTTTATGGATTATCACCGCCAGAATCAAGTGGACATTCGCATCGTTCGCATTTTTAATACATACGGCCCGCGCATGCTCGCTAACGATGGCCGCGTCGTCAGCAATTTTATTGTGCAAGCGCTCAAGGGCGAAGATATTACGATTTATGGCTCGGGAGAACAAACCCGCAGTTTTTGTTACGTCAGCGATTTAATTGAAGCGATTGTGCGGATGATGGATCAAGATGATTGCATCGGTCCGGTGAATATTGGAAATCCGCATGAATTTACAATGCTCGAACTGGCGCAAAAAGTCATCGAACTCACGAATAGCAAAAGTAAAATTGTTTATTTGAGTCTTCCTGGGGATGATCCGAAGAAACGCAAACCGGATATTACCCGCGCAAAATTAGCCCTCAATAATTGGGAACCGAAAATCCAATTAGAAGAAGGCTTAAAAAAGACGATTGAATATTTTGCAAATCATTAACGCAGAAACTTTTTCGGTTCTGCGCAAAATTTTATTTCAAATTTTCTTTAATCAAATTTTCTAACTGTTCGTCGGTCTTTTTGGAAAGGTCGCCGATGCGGTAAAATGTGCCGTCTTTTTTCACGATAAAGACAACGGGGACATAGCCTGTGCCGTATTTCGGACCGAATTTCATATTCACATCTTGGAAAATGGGAATTGATGCGTTGAACTGATCGATGAATAAACGGATGTCGTTTTTCTTAATGCCGCCGCCGATGGAAATGCCGATGCCCGTGAGGCCTTGCGGTTCATACTTTTTAATCAAATCTTGAATTGCGGGAAAATGCGCTTGGCAATGCGGACATTTCGGGCTGAAGTAATAAATGAGAAGCGGTTTTTCACTGAAGTGCGCAAAGAGCATTCCCGGATCATTCACTCCCGAAAGCGGAATCGTAAAATCGATTTTTTGTACTTCGCCTGTCGTGGAATCTTTCAATACTTCCGGCGGCTGCGCTTTGTTTGCGTTTTGGGCAAAAGCAAATACGGAACAGATAGCAACAAGCGGAAGAATACGAGAAAATAAACTCATCTAGACCTCTATAAGAACAGAGCTAAAATACAAAAATCGATGTCGAGTAGAACAATTTTTTTGAATTAGGGTTTTAACCGATGCGGAAGACGCGGGAATGCGCCGGTTTCGCGGACATGCGGCAAATTGCAAATCCAAGCGACGGTGCGTTCTAGCCCAAGACCGAATCCTGCGTGCGGTACAGAACCGTAGCGACGAACATCTAAATACCAAGAATACACTTCGGGAGAAAGCCCTTGCTTTTTAATCGCATCTTCAAGGACGGTTAAATCTTCTTCGCGTTGACCGCCGCCGATGATTTCGCCAAATCCTTCGGGCGCAAGAATATCCATATTGCGGACGACTTTCGGATTTTCGGCGCTCTTTTTCATGTAGAACGGTTTAATTTCTGCGGGATAATCGTAAACGACAACGGGACGATTAAAATGGCTGCCGACGATGGTTTCGTCTGGACCGCCGAAGTCATCGCCCCAAGTAAATTCTGCACCAGAATCTTGAATGATTTTGACCGCGTCCGTGTAACTTACGCGGGCGAACGGCTCGTTTGCTGTGATTTCGAGCGCTTTCGTATCGCGTTCCAAAAGTTTGAGCTCGGCGGCGTTGTGGGTGAGAACGCGTTTTGCAATTGCTTGCACCAAACCTTCGGCGAGTTCAATATCGCCATCCAAATCCATGTAAGCGACTTCGGGTTCGACCATCCAGAATTCGGTCAAATGTCTGCGCGTATTCGAATTTTCGGCGCGGAAAGTCGGGCCGAAGCAATAAGCGCGTCCGAAGGCCGCACAAGCGGCTTCCATATAAAGTTGTCCGCTCTGCGAAAGGTAAGCGGTTTCGTCAAAATACGGCGTCGCAAAAAGAGTGCTCGAACCTTCGCATTCATTCGGCGTAAAAATCGGTGCATCGACCAAGGTAAAATCGTGCGAGTCAAAGTATTCGCGGATGGCTTGGACAATGCTGTGGCGAATGGTTAAAATCGCATGTTCCCGCGGACTGCGAATCCATAAATGCCGCCAATCCATCAAGAAATCGGTGCCGTGTTCCTTCGGAGAAATCGGATAATTTTCGGTTTTCGAAACGAGCTCAACGTGCGATGCGACGATTTCAAATCCCGCGGGCGCTTTCGGCGATTCGACGACTTTTCCGTGAACGCGAATCGAACTTTCTTGCGTCAAATGTTTAATCATTTCAAAATCTTCGGCAGGGACATCGGTTACCCCGGCGACGACTTGAACAAATCCCGTTCCATCGCGGAATTGAATAAAGCAAACTTTTCCTGAGCCGCGGACTCGTGTTGCCCAACCCGAAAGAACAACGTCTTGACCGATGAAATTTTTCAGATGACGGATGTAAAGTTTTTGAAGCATGCCTAAAAAATAATTTTTTTTCGTTGAAGAGAATAGGGGAAATTTCCGCACAGTAATCCCGGATACCGCAATTTTTCTCGGCTTTATGGGACAAATTTTCTACATTAAAAACGTGAAAAATTTCTTTCGAATTGGCATCGGGTTTTTATTAGCTGCAAGTGCGATTCTCTTTGCAGAAGAAACCGCCGTGTCAATTCCAAAAGAAAAATCGTCTAAGCCAAAAGTCATCGATGGCGGCATTCCGATCCCGCGAGAAACGACTTATCAGCAAGAAGGTTTTGGCGTTGGCCTCGGCGGGGGAATGCTTTTTCCGAGCGGTTCGCATTGTAATCGTCTCGCCTTGTGGCAAGGAACGGTGGAATATTATTACGCGAGTTATTTGAGCGCAGGATTTTCCGCGCGGATGTACGGCGGCAATGTCGATGATAAATACGCGATGATTTATCAGCGTTATCATACGCATTTGCTGATGCATTATTTGGTGCAGCCTCGTTGGATGCTTTACGTTGGCCCGACATTTGGCTTTGAAACAACGGACTTAAATGAAATTCGACACGGCGAACACAACGGCAGCCTCGTGAACGAAAAAGACGAAGAAAAAGCCGTCGGATGCAAAAATGAATACAGCCTTGACGGCGTTTCGGGCGGGCTCACAATGGGAACGGGTTACCGCATTTCGGACGATTGGGCGGTGAATGGCGGTGCGGGAATTGAATATAATTCGGCAGAGGTTGGGCAGTTATCGATTGCGTTTGGCGCAGGATTTAATCTTCGCAATTATGTGGGAATTTTGCAAAGAAATTTCCTCGGCGGATGGATTGTCGTCGAAGGGCTTGCGCACCGTTACATCTCCGAAGATACGGGAGCGTGGGGACTATCTATTTTCCTTGCGATGGTCTTTAACATCTAAATTTTTTGCCGAAAAAATCCCCGTCAAATAAATTGAAAATGGGAGAATGCAAAAAAGACTTCTCGAAAGAGAAGTCTTTTTATGGAGCTAAGGAGATTCGAACTCCTGACCCCAACGCTGCCAGCGTTGTGCTCTACCAACTGAGCTATAACCCCGTTAAGCTCCCCAAATTGAGAAAAAAAATATTTTTTTGTCAAGGGGATTTCCAATAAAAATTGAAAATCCCCGCAACTTTTCGAAATTAAGCAACCGTTTCGATGGTGACGGATTCGATGGTGACATCTTCATACGGACGATCGTTGCGGTCGGTGCGAACGCCAGCGATTTCGTCTAAGACTTCGAAGCCCGAGAAGAGTTGTCCGAATACGGAGTAACCTTCGGCAGGACCGCCGTTTTCCGGATGATCCAAAAAGTGAACGTCGTCGCCGTGGACGATGAAAAATTGGCTGCCGATAGAATGCGGCATCATCGTTTTTGCCCAGCTGAGAGCGCCGCGCATGTGCGAAAGGCGAGAATCGTATTTGTCTGCGATGGTGGAACCCGGACCTTTTGCTGCGTAGCCACCGGTTCCGTTTTTGCGGTTAAAGTCACCGCCTTGAATCATAAAACCCGAAATAATACGGTGGAACGGAGCGCCATCGTATTTGCCTTGCTTGGCAAGTTCAATAAAATTGGTCGCACATTCGCCGACGATTTCTGGGAAAAGGCGTGCGCGCATTTCGCCGTGATTTGTTTTAATGATGGCGATGGTTTCGCCAGATTGAGGCTGTTCGAGCTGATTGAACATATTTGAGTTCTCCAGTGTGGTTTTATTTCTAGATAAAAACTACATTTTCTTGATGAGAAAAACATGAAAAAGGAGACCGTAGTGAAGGATAATTGCAAACGGATCCGCCAACTTCTGGATGCGCAATCGATGGAAACGGCGTTAGACCAGATGGCTTCATCGGTGGCTCAGTTGGTTTCGTCCAAAGATAATGTCCTCGTTCTCGGCATGGCAAGCCGCGGAATTCCTCTCGCCAAAAAATTGGCGAAGCGTCTTTCGGAACGTTTTCAGTTAGAAATTCCCTGTGGGAGTTTAGATGCGACTTTTTACCGCGATGATTTTCATTATCGAAAGCCTCTCGCTGTTACCGAAATGCGGATAACGGAAATGCCCGCATCGGTCGAAGGCAAAACGGTAATTCTCGTCGATGATGTGCTTTATACCGGACGCTCAGCTCGGGCAGCGATTCAAGCGATTCTCGATATGGGACGCCCCGCAGCCATTCGCTTCTGCGTTCTCGTCGACCGCGGACATCGGGAACTTCCGATTTCTGCCGATGTCGTCGGGCTTTCTGTTACCACGCTTCCGAACGAAGAAGTGCGAGTTTGCGTCGAACCGGATGATCCGGAATCGGCGGTGTACTTGGTTCAAGTGGAGAATGTATGAATTCATCTCTTTCCATTCGTCATCTTTTGGGGTTACAAGGAGTTCCCGCGGGCGATATCCGCGCGATTCTCGATACCGCAGTGGAATTTCGTCAACTGTTGGATCGCCCCGTCAAAAAAGTGCCGTCGCTTCGCGGCCTAACAATCGTCAATTTGTTTTTTGAAAACAGCACACGGACGCGGACGAGTTTTGAACTCGCCGAAAAACGCCTCTCTGCAGACATTGTGAATTTTTCAAGCTCGAGTTCGAGTGTGCAAAAAGGCGAAACTCTTCTTGACACGTTGAAAAATATCGAATCGATGAAAATCGATGTCGTCGTCGTGCGGCACAAAGGAACGGGAGTTTCGGGATTTCTCGCGGACCATACGAACGCAATCGTTGTGAATGCGGGCGATGGCGCTCATGAACATCCGACGCAAGCGCTTCTCGATATGTTTACCATCGAACAAAAACTCGGAAGCCTTCAAGGAAAGCGGATTGCAATCGTCGGTGATATTCGTCATAGTCGCGTTGCCCGTTCGGATTCTTGGGGCATGACGACTCTCGGCGCTTCGGTAACTCTCTGCGGTCCGAGCACACTTCTTCCGCGTTACCGCGAAGATTTCCCCAATGTTTCGTGGGAAACCGATGTAAAAAAAGCGGTGGCTGGCGCCGATGCGATTATCGCATTACGTTTACAAAAAGAACGGATGGAAGATTCGCTTCTCCCGAGTATGCGCGAATACCGCAATTATTTCGGCGTAACCGAAGAAGTTTTGGAACAAGCAAAAAGTTCTGTGTTAATTATGCATCCGGGTCCAATCAACCGCGGCGTGGAACTCGATTCCGAAGTCGCTGACGGCGAACATTCTGTGATTTTGGAACAGGTGACGAACGGTGTTGCTGTTCGCATGTCTGCTCTTTATCTCCTTTCGGGAGGTCGTGCAAATGGATAATGTGATTTTGAAAAATGTCCGTCCTTTTGTGAACGGAAAATTAGAAGAAGCGACAAATGTCGCGCTCGTCGATGGCGTTTGGCGAAATTCTGCGCCCGAAGGAACGCGCGAAGTCGAAGGCAATGGCGCTTATTTAATCCCCGCATTATTTGCGCTCGGCGTCGATTTTCAAGAACCTGCCCGCGATGATATTTACACTTACCGCGACGGTTTTAAAGCGATGCGCCGCGGCGGATTTTACGGCGGACTTTATGAAAGTTCTGCAAATCCGATCGATGGCATTCAACGTTTAATCGCCGAAAAATCTGCGCTAGAATTTAGCGGATTTAAAATGCGAATTCTCGGGGCAATCAATCAAGGCTACGAAGCAAAAGCACTCGCCGAAATGCTCGAACTCGCAGGCGTTGGTGTCGCGGGATTTGGCGACGGAAACCGCGCATTTGGCTCGATGCGATTCTTACGTCTTTGCCTCGAATACGGAGCGATGACGGGAAAACGTTTCTTCTTCTTGCCGTATGATTATTCGCTCGCCCACGGCGGTTACGTGAACGAAGGAAATTTCTCCGATATGATCGGGATGAAAGGCGTCCCCGAACAAGCCGAAACAATTCCGCTTTTCTCGCTCTTAGAAATGGCGCGTTGGCTCGGCGTTCCGCTGCACATTAAGCAAGTCACCTCGAAGGCTGCGCTCGACCTCATTCGCCGTTACCGCGAACAAGGTTTGGATGTCACCTGCGACGTCGATATTCATCACTTGCTCTTCTGCGACGAAGATTTGAAAACTCTCAATACGAATTTGAATTTGCATCCGCCTGTGCGTTCAAACGCCGACCGCGAAGCGCTTTGGAACGGACTCGCTGACGGTTCAATTCAAGCGGTGAGCATGAATCATTTCCCCGTGCACCGCGAAGACAAAGAAGTGAATTTCGAAGCGGCTGTGCCAGGTGCCATCTCACTTGAAGTGGCGCTTCCTGCACTTTGGAAATCGCTTACAGAACATTTGGGAATTGCCCGCGCTATCGAAGTGATTTCTTCAAAACCCGCAGAAATTGCCGGCGTCGAAAAAGCAGAACTTGCGTTCAACAAAACCGCCGAAGTCGTCCTCTTCGATCCGCAAGGAGAAACCGAAGTGACCGCAAAAACTTTCGCTGGAAGCGTTGAAAATTCGCCGTTCCTCGGACAAAAACTGCCCGGAAAAATTCTCGGATCTTGCATTGCAGGCATTTGGAGGTAAGCATTGCTGTCGATTCCGGTAGAAGTTCTCGGTTGGATTTTCCTCATTGTGACGCTGTTTTTAATCCTCGTCGTCCTTGTGGAAATTAGCCGCAACAACCGACGCCGGGAAATCGGCAAAATGTTTGCCACCGAAGAATTCGACCAAAAAATTCAAGCGTTGCAGCTCACTTCCGAAGAGCGGCAAATGCTTGAACGCTTGGTGCGTCAATCGTCTTTTTCTAACAAAGATTCCGTTCTCAATTCACCCATTCTTTTCGAAGAAGCGGTGAATTTTGTTTATAAATTGAATCACGGCGCCGAAAACATTTCGCGTCACGACCAAGAAATCATTTCGACGCTCCGCAAAAAATTGTCGCATTTAGAAAACGCTGCATTGTATTCTTACACATCGACGCGGCAATTTGCGATAGGGAAAAATGTTTCGTTAGTCTTGCAAGAAAACAGCAAAGAACTTTCGGTGCACACGCAGATTAATCAATTAGACGAAGTCTCGTGGGGAGTGAAAAATACGAACACATTTCTCGCTGAATATCTTAGCGGAAAACGCGTAGACGTTCGCTTAAACATTCCCGGCGAAGCGGTTTACCACGCAAATGTTCGCGTTATTCAAGTCACTTCCGATTCCATTCTCCTCGAACATTCCACGCAACTGCACAAAGAACAGCTGCGTCGTTGGATGCGTCTTGCGGTCAATTTCCCCGTGAAATTGGAATACAAAGGAAAAATCATCGAAGGATTTCTCGTCGATCTTTCTGCGGGCGGTATTCTGCTCTCGCTTCCGAACCTCATCCCTGAATCTGCGCTCGTTCAAATTCAATTTTTGCTGCCCGGATTTGGGGAAGAAAACTTGCAAGTGCGAATTTTGCGCCAACTCCACGGAGGCACGTCCGACGCTGAAACGGGAAGAATTTCGCACAGCGCATCGTTCATCGGCGATTTTGGCGAAACACAAGAACGCGTTTTACAATATATTTTCCGCGAAAGACGTGCACAAAAAGGAACTTAAATGAATTTTTGCAAGCCTTAAGTTGCGTTTTTGCAAGCAGTTACACAAAATCCTATTGACATTCTTCTTTTGGAAAGGTAGAATTAAGAAGTCCTTATATTTGGGTTGAGGTTACTTTGGCATTAAATCTTATCGCTAAAATCCGTGGCGAACGTCAAACGATAGGCGTTGACATCGGCCACTACAGCATCAAAGTCGTTCGCGTACATCACGATCGCGGTAATAATTATCGTGTGATGGCGATGGATATGGAACCGACCCCCGAGGGTGCCTTCGCCGATAACGAAATTCAAGATGAAGCGAAGCTCCGCGAAGCGTTGATTCGTCTCATGACGCGGAATATTCCCGACGCTTCTAAAGATGATTTAGTTACCGCTGTAGGTTGGTCTGCGGGAATTCTTGCAGATAAAAGCGTCGCCAAAGTCCCGAAAAACGGAAACGAAGACGCAATCGTCGTTCAGACCGCCCAAGCAAGACCTCCATTTGATGACCAAGATATTATGCT
Source organism: Hallerella porci (assembly GCF_003148885.1). NCBI lineage: Bacteria > Pseudomonadati > Fibrobacterota > Fibrobacteria > Fibrobacterales > Fibrobacteraceae > Hallerella > Hallerella porci. The sequence goes on from NZ_QGHD01000030.1 coordinate 20,946, forward strand.
GGATTATCAAGTCATCGAACGCGATAACAAGGGCGAAGTCAAATCTCTCGTCGTCGCCGCCAAGAATAAAATTCTCTCGGATTATTCCAAACTTTTTGCTTCGTCGGGTTACAAACTGACCGCAATCGATGTCGATGTATTCGGTATTGCAAACGCTTACGTTGCAACGACTCCTGAAGATCGTTTAACCGAAACGGTTGCGCTTCTCGATATCGGCGAAAAGAAATCGACATTAACATTCCTCCGCGGAAAAGAATTCCATTCTGTTCGGACCTTGACCAGCGGATCGGTAAGCTCTGTCATCGCAACCCTTTCCCGCCATTTGGGAATCGACGCGGCGATGTGCCACGAAATGTTTGAAAAAAATGATTTGACGATGGTGAAAGATCGCTCGGTTGCCGAAGTAGAATCGGCGCTGCAGCTCGCTTATGAAGAAGTCGTCAATTCCGTAGAATTCGGTATCCGCTACTTCTCGAGCAGCGAATCGGGCGAAAAACCGGTGCGTTTACTCCTTTGCGGTGGCGGTGCAAATCTTTCGAATATCTGCGATTATTTGAAAGAAAAATTGTCCATTGAATGCGATGTTCTAAATCCGTTTACCCGCGTCCAATTTGATGCAGGAGTCGTGGACGAAGCGGGTCTTTCCGTTGCGTCTGCGAATATTTATACTCCCGCTCTCGGACTTGCGTTGAGGAAGTTCTAATGGCCAAGGGAAACAACAAGAAAAAACTTTGTGTAGAAATCAACCTTCTTCCGGTCGAAGATCGTAAGACAAAAGTTGATTTATCTTGGATCGTCGATCGACGCGTTGTGTGGCCGACTTTCGCATTTATCATTGCTGCGGTGGCAGTTTTTATGCTGCAGTCGTATATTTCCGAAACGACTCTCGGCTTGCAAACGCAGTTAGAAGCGACGAAATCCGAAGTAGAAAAGCAACGTCCGATTTTGGATAAAATCACCGCGCTCGATTCCAAGTTACAAGTCATCGCTCAAAAGAATAACGGCTTAAAGTCTATTCAGGTGAGCAAAAAGCGTTGGGTGATTCTTTTTGAAAATATTTCGTCGATGATGCCGCCCAATATGTGGTTGCTTTCGCTCAACCAAGTGGCGCCTCTCGAAATGGAATTGCGCGGTGTTACCTATGATTTCTCCGAAGTCGCCGAATATATGGTCAAGCTCGAAAAGCAAGTGAGCATTAGTTCGGTCGTTCTGGTGGACATTGCAACAGTCAAAATGGAAGGAGAAGAAGCCTACAACTTCGTCATCAAGGCTGGCATCAAAGCTGACCTCGGTTTGGAAGGAGGGGCGAAATAATGCAATCCATTAACTGGAAAGACAAAAAGACCATCTATGCGATTGTGATGTCGCTCGTCATCCTCGCTAGCGGTTATTTCGTTTACACCTATTTGTGGGAACCGTTTACTCTTGAGCAGCAACGTCTTGAAGGCGAATTGCAAAAAGCGGAATCGGAACTTTCGAAAATCAATGTGCAACGCGGACGTGTGGCAAAGCTCGAAGCGGACTTGGTCGCCGCTGAAAATGAATTTGTGCGTCTCAAGGAAATGTTCCCCGAAGACGAAAAAGTGCCGCTGCGTTTGCAGGATTTGTATGCGGTGCTTCGTAGCGCGGGCGTTCAAATTCAAAAGTTTAGCCCGAGCGGTAGAACGGAACGCGAATTTTTCGTCGAACACCGTTACTCGGTTTCGGTCAATTCCGGTTATCACATGCTCGGTTATTTGTTTGCAGAAATTGCAAACTTCAATTATCCGACCGCGATTAACGACTTGAAAATCAGCCGTTATGCGGGAATCAAGCAGGAAATTGAAAAAGCGGAATCGCACGGTTGGACTCCGATTACGATTACGGTTTCGTTTAACTTGACCACTTATACATCCAAGAAGGTTGCCCAATGAGAAAGTTGATGCTCCTTCTCTCGTTTGTTTCGGCGTTTGCTACGATTGCAGTGGGCGCAGAAATTAAAAATGTGGAATATTCCTGCGGAGCCAAAGACTGCTCCCTGATTTTCCAATTTGCGTCGGCAAAAAATTTGCCCGATTTCTTCCAAAAATACGATGCAGCTTCGCACAAATTAACCATCGGATTTTCGGATACAAAAATTTCGGCAGGCGATCTCGCTTTGGATGTGAACACTTCGTCAAAGGGCATTCAAAAAATGCGCATTGTGACCGATCGTTCTTTCAAAGTTCCTCTGCTGAATTTTGAATTTACCGTCGGCGCCGATATTCACAGCGACAAAAATCCGGTAAGCCTTTCTAAAGGAAAGAATTTTGTCATCGCACTTCCGAAGTCCAAAGCGTCTGCGTGGTCATTGAAAAAAATGATAGCGCAAGCCGAAAAGGCGGCGAAGGATTCTGCGGCGGCAAATGCAAAACTCGCTGAAAAAGCAAAAGCCGATAGCTTAGCGCAAGCGAAAAAGTTGGCTGCAAAATCCAAAGCAGATAGCGTCAAACTCGCAAAGGAAAACGCAGAAAAGTTAAAGAAGGCGAAGGTTGATAGCATCGCCGCTGCGAAAAAAGCAAAAGCGGATAGCGTAAAACTCGCAAAAGAAAATGCTGCAAAAGCGAAAAAGGCGAAGGCTGATAGCATCGCTGCTGCGAAAAAAGCGAAAGCGGACAGTGTAAAACTCGCAAAGGAAAATGCCGAAAAAGCGAAGAAAGCAAAAGCCGATAGCATCGCAGCTGCGAAGAAATTCAAAGCGGATAGCATTGCTGCAGCCAAGCAAGCTCGTTTAGATAGCATCCGCGAAGTAAAGGAACAAGCGAATAAAAAAGTTGTTTCCGCTTTGATCGAAGGTATCCGCGAAATGACGGGCATTCAAGGCGAAGGCATTGAACAATTCCGCATTGCGACCGCTTCGGAAATCAAACTTTCGATGGTGAAGGGACCGGACAAATCTTCACTCCTTTATGTCGCTGTTCCAGGTCCGAAGAAAACGCCGATGTTCAATGTTGCCGCAAGCAATATCGTCAAATCGGTGACGTGGATGTCCACAGGTCTTCGCATTCAGTTGCAGAAAAATGTGCATCCGATGATTCTCGTTTACAAAGGCTCGTTGATTTTGCAAATCGCCAATAACGGCAAAAATTCTGGATTTGTTTGCTACATGGCAAAGCCCGAAGGCGTGTATGTGCGCAAGTGGGTGAATCCTTCGGAAAATGCCGAAACCTTTGCGGAATTTTCGAAGGGAATGGATAAGGATAAAAAGAAAATTGTGAGCGTCGCTCAGTCTTTTGGCCTGCGCCCGGTTTCTCGCAATTTAATCGTCGTCGCCGAGACAACTCCGTTTCTCGCTTCGCCGCAAGAAAATGCGCAGGTTTTGGAATCGTTAAACTTCGGCGATCATTTAGAAGATATCGAATTAGACGGTCTTTATCACAAAGTGCGTTTAGGTGCCAAAGTGGGCTATGTAAATCGTCGCGCGGTTTCGTTCCCCGATGAACTTTCTGCAGTGCAAGCGGAACGCTTAAAACAAATTGCGATGGAACAAGGCAGCGGCTTGGATTCGAATTCTGTCCGCTTTGAACATCCGATTGAAGAACGCGTTTCTTACAGTTCTTTCGGACGTCGCGATCCGTTTGTAGAAATTAAAGGCCTTATGGATGAAGGCATTAACATCGACCAAGTGGAACTTGTCGGTATTATCTGGGAATCGGATATTCCGCTCGCCATTCTCGTCGATTCGAAAAATCCGAATGTTTCCTACACGGTCAAGGAAGGTGACCGCATCTTGAACGGTAAAGTCCTGAAGATTACTCAGACGGATGTGCTGTTCTTGTTACAAGAATTTGGGGTAAGCCGTAGATATTCCATGAGTCTGCCCGATCAAAATGGGAGTAACGCAAAATGAATAAAATCGTTCGTTGGATTCTGATTTCGCTGATGACGCTCAGCTTTGCTTCGGCGTTTGCGCAGGAAGCGGCTCCAAATAATAAATTATACGACTTCCGGTTCGTGAATATGAACTTCAATGCCGCGTTCCAGTCGATTTCGACGATGGCGGGCGTGGACATTGTGCTTGCTCCGGATGTTTCGGGAAAAATTTCGAATCTTCAAGTGACGAAGAAGTCTTGGCAAGATGTGCTGAAACTCGTCTGCGACACGTATGATCTTACTTGGACGATTGAAGACAAGTATGTCTATGTGCAGCGTTCGACCGCTTATCAAGAAAAGCAAAAACGCTTAGCGGATAAAGCGATGGAAGAAGAACGGAACGCTCCGCTCGTGCGCAAGAACTTCCAAGTGGAACACGCCAAAGCAGACGAACTCGTCAAAGTTCTCGAAACGATGAAGTCGAGCCGCGGTAAAATTACGACGGTGGAACGCACCAATTCCATCATCGTTTACGATACCGAAAAGAGCCTTGCGCAGATGGAAAATGCGCTCGAAGAATTGGATGTGGAAACTCTCCAAATCATGATTACGGCAAAGCTCGTCGTCGTGTCTAGCGACTTAGCTCGTGAACTCGGTGTTGATTGGACTGCGAAAATGGGAACGACTGCACTTACACCGGGTGTTGCTGGAACGCCAACAGGGAGTGTTGCTGGAGCATCTCGGACAAGTGTTGCGATGCATTCCTTACCGAACAATGGCGTTTCTCCGGGCGTTACGAATGCTACGACCGCAATTTCGGCAAGTGTTTTGGATAATAATGTACAAGTTGCCGTGGCGAGCATCCTTTCGGACGCATCGACAGAAGTGCTTGCGACTCCGCAAATTTCGACGATGGATAACGTGGAAGCGCAAATCTTTATGGGCGACCAGATTTCAATCCGCGTGATCGATGATGACGGTGAATCTTCGACGAAGATGGTGGAAACCGGCATTAAATTGGTGGTGACTCCGCATGTTTCGGGCGATAACCGCATTATGTTGGATTTGCATCCGCAGAATGACTCTTACCGTTACGATGAAATGGGACAAGTTGTGATTAGTAAGCAAGAAGCCGAAACAAAAGTCGTCGTCGGCGATGGCGAAACGGTTGTTATCGGCGGCTTAACTCGTAACGAACATCAAGAAACCGAATCGGGAATTCCGTTCCTCATGGACATTCCGGTTCTCGGCAATCTTTTCAAGTACACAAAGAAAACGGTGACGAAAAACGACCTCGTCATCTTTGTGACGCCGCGGATTATTCATAATTATGTGGGCAAATTCCCGCTTTCCGAAGCGCCGAAAACCAAGGTAGTTCCGGCGGCAGATGCAGAAAAGCAAGTTGCTCCGGTTGCAAAGCCCGTTCAAGCTCAGCCGCAAGAAGCGCAAGCTCAGCCCGCAGCAGAAGCCGCACCGCAGCCGAAAGAAGATGAAGCTGCAGTCGCGGGCGATTCAGTTCCCGCAGGAAGTGCCGAAGAAGGCTGGTAAAATTTAATTTTGCAATAAAGCACCAAAAAGCACGGAAAAACCGTGCTTTTTTTCGTGGAATCAAAATAAATGAATTAAATTAAGTCGTAAGTTAAAAATAAACGAATTTTCGAAAAAAAAAACGATTTTATACTATTTTAGATAAGAAACCGTTTCTGAATGGAAAGACAATGGCTTCTTGCGTTAAAATAGAAAATTTGCATTTTTCAAATTCTTCTCTTCTGTTTGAAAACGGAAAGTTTTTCTGCATAAATCTTCAAGAAAAAACGTGTAAAGAAAAAATTTTTTGGAATGAAAAAAAGCGAATTGATTGTATTTTTATAGTAGAAAGCATCGTTTTGGGCTTTCTCAATTTTTGGATGTTTAAGGAAGCGGAAATGCACTCTATTTTGGTTGGAATTCAGTGTCTCGGAATCGCAATTTTAGCGGGTGAATTGGTGTATGCAAAATTGCATGCGCCGTCTTCTAATCAGAATTATATGTCGGCGTTTATTGCGTGCACTTTCATGGTCTTTGTCGGCTATTTAATTGAAATGACTGCGACCACTGTCGATGTGGCGTTAATCGGGAAAAAAATTAGTTACTTGGGAAAGCCTGCAGCTATTCTTTTGCCCGCATTTTTTGTCGCAAAAATTTGCAAAGTGAAAATCCCGCAAGGAATTAAAATTTCGCTGTTTCTTTATTCGGTGATAATTATTCTGATGGCGGTGACTTGTAATTATCATTATCTCTATTATACAAGTTATGCGCTGGACACGAGTGGGGTAGTTTCAAAGCTCAAAACGACGCCCGGAATTTTTTATCACAGTTTTTCGGTTTTAACAATCGGGGGAATTCTTTTTACGGCGGGAGTTTTGGTGCGCGCATTTCGCCATGTGAAAAGTTCTTGGGAAAAAGACAAACTTTTATTGATTTGTTTCATTCCTTTGGTGGGAATTCTTTGCAAATCGGTGTCGATGAGCGGAATTCTCGGCGATTTTGATATTTCGTATGCGGCTTCTTTAGTAAGCTCCCTTTGCTTGTTATTATTCTTTGCCAAGTACAGCATTTTTGATGTGGTCGCCTTGAGCAAAGACGCCGCCTTCGATGAACATCCGAGCGGATTTGTCGTTTTGGATAAACGCGATCAAGTCGTCTTAAAAAATAAAATGGCGATGAAACTTTATCCCGAAATTTTTGAACGCTTCGGACCCGATGACATTATCAAAAAATTGAAATCGCTGAGCAATCAAACTTTTAGTTTGCCGTCAAATAAAATTTTACGCGTAATCATTTATCCGATTGTGAAAAAAGGAATGGAACGCGGAAATGTCATCGTCTTGCGCAATGTAACGGAAACGCAGACATATCAACATCGCTTAGAAGTGGAAGTGCGAAACCGCACCAAAGAAATCAAAGATTTGCAGCGTTCGGTGATTATGGCTTTTGCGAATGTCGCTGCAGTGCGAGATGTTTGCCCGCAAGATCATGTTAAAAATACGAGTGAATGCGTCGAAGTCATCGCGAAAAGTTTGAAAGCGCATGGCGATTACGCAGAAATTCTCACGGACGAATATATTGCGAATTTGAAAAATGCAATGCCGCTGCACGATATTGGAAAAATCGCAATCTCGGATTCGATTTTGAAAAAGTCATCTGCATTAACGGATGCCGAAGTGGAAATTTTCAAAACGCACACGCAAATCGGCGCCAGACTTTTGGAAGAAAATTTAGCGGGATTGGAAGATGAAAATTTTGTCCGCATCGCCAAAGAAATTGCGAAATATCATCACGAGCGTTGGAATGGTAACGGCTACTTCGGCATGAAGGGCGAAGAAATTCCGTTGAGTGCGCGCATTGCGGCAATCGCCGATAGTTTTGATTATTTAATTGCCAATCCGCAGTTTGCAAAAACAATGACCCAAGAAGAAGCGGTTCAAAAAATTCAAGTGCTGCGAGGTGCTGATTTTGAACCGTGCATTGTAGATGCTTTCGTGCGGGAAATTTCAACGATTTGGAAAAGTTGAGTTGGCGAATGGAGTTTGCGTTATGTTAACAGTTTACTTTGTAGGTATTTTGATTTTTCTCGGCGTCATGAATTGGATGGCGTTTGGCGTTGTCAAACGGAAATCCGTTGTGCTGAAAACGCTGTGGAATGTGGTTTTGTTCATCAATCTCGTCGTAATTTCGAGCGTCCTTTCGACATTTATTCCGAATCATTTTGCGGCGGTGTTCTCGCGGAGCGTGCATTATATCGCAACGCAGTGGATGCTTTTTTATGTGCTGCTTTTCTTTGAACGTTATACGAAAAAATCCGAAGATTATAAATACGTTCGTCGAATTACTTTTGTCGTTTCAATTATCAATAGCGTTTCGCTTTTGCTCAATCCATTCTTCGGGCACATCGTCATCGGTGAATGGACGCAATCTATATCGGGAATGTCTTTTTGGGAATTTATCAATGTAAAACCTGGCTATTACATTTTCCATTTTATTTACATCACAATTCTTTCGCTGTTTATTTTCTTGAGTTTAATTCATCGTGTGGTAATCGCATCGCAGCATACTCGTATGAAATATATGACGACTCTCGTTTTAATTTCGTCGAGCATTCTTCTCGAAGTGATTGCATCGTATCGCAGCGAACATCTTTACGATTATCCGCTCTTTGCTTATATGCTTTCGATGATTTTAATCATCTATTATGCACTTTGTTATGTGACAAAATCTGTCGTCGAAAAAACGTTGACGCAGATTATGCTCGAAACCGATATTGGAACAGTTTGCTTCGACGCCGAAGAAAAATGCATTTACGCAAACGATGCGATGAAAAAAATTTACGGCGAAAAAATGAAATTAAACGACTACGAAGAAATTTGTAAAACGGATTTATTCGGCGTTTCCTTGAATAAGCAAATCGAAAAATCTTTTGAAAAAGAAGTTGTCACGCCTTTGGGAAAACGCTATTTCGATGTTTCGTTCCGCAAATTAAAAGACGAACATGGAAATGATATCGGCTGTTATTTCTTGTATCAAGATAAAACCGCCTTTATGAAAAAAGCGCTTGACGATTGCTATCGTTTAACTCACGACGAAATCACCGGATTTTATAATCGTCGCCGTTTCATTGAAATCGTAGACAAAAATCATCGGCGTCATCGCGATGACGAATATTACATTGTCTGCACCGATATTAAAGATTTTAAACTTTTGAACGATCTTTTTGATCGCATCACCGGAAACGATGTGCTGCGGAGAATGTCGGAAATTTTTGCAGAAATTATGCCGAAAAGTGCAGTTTGCGCAAGGCTTCAGAGCGACCGTTTTGCGTTCTATTTGAAAAAAGATGAATTTAATCGTTTAAAATATTTGAATGCGATTGGGACCATTTCTAAACTCCTTGCCGAAAAAGATTATCAGATTCTAGTGCACACGGGAATTTACGAAACGAAGGGCTGCGAAGAATCCGCTTCGACGATGTGCGATCGCGCGCACATGGCAATTTCGCTCATCAAAGAAGATTACAATAAAAAAATTTCGTTCTATGATAAAAAATTCTTGGTGACGGCGCTCCGCGAAAAACGTTACACGAGTGAATTTGAAGTGGCACTTTCTAAGCGGCAATTTAAAATGTATTTGCAAGCGCAAGTGACGCCGAACGGAAATGTCTGCGGCGCCGAAGCGCTTGTGCGTTGGATTCATCCTGAAAGCGGACTTATCCCGCCGTATGAATTCATCAGTGTTTTTGAAAAATCAGGATTGATTCATAAATTGGATTTATTTATTTGGGAAGAAGCGGCGAAAAAATTAGCGGAATGGAAAAAAGAAGGCCGCGACGATTTGCATATTTCGGTGAATATTTCGACGAAAGATTTTCAGCATTTGGATTTATTCGCCACATTTACGAATCTTGTGCGCAAATATGGAATTTCTCCGCAAAAATTAAAGTTGGAAATTACAGAAAGTTCGATGATGTTGGATTTGGAAAAGCAACTTTTGCTGATTGATAAACTGCAAAATTTCGGATTTGACATTGAAATCGATGACTTTGGCAGCGGCTATTCTTCGCTCAATATGCTCAAATCGATTCACGCCAATGTGCTGAAATTGGATATGGGATTTTTGCGCAATATCAAAGAAGTCGATGCTTTGCGCGCTAAAGATATTTTGAAATCGACTGTCAATTTGGCAAAGGTTTTGAAAATGACGGTGATTACCGAAGGCGTTGAAACTTTGGATCAAGTTGAATTTTTAACGCAAGCGGGCAGCGATTATTTCCAAGGTTATTATTTTGCAAAGCCAATTTCTGTCGGCGACTTTGAAGAAAAATTCTTAAAACAATAAGTGTTGAAAATTGACGAAAGAATGCGCGCCTTTGGCGCGCTCTTTCATTTTGCGGAGCATTCGGTAATTGACATTGTTTGTCAAAAGGTGTTTCTATATTTATAGCATCAACAAAGGAGATGTATATGATGAACACGCAGATGAATTCGGTAGTGGTTTGGACTCAGCATGCAATGCAACGCGCGGCAGAACGTTTAATTCCATCGGATTTGGCGAATTTAGGATTGGCGTTTTGCAAAAAAGTGACGCGTGGTCATTATATATTTCACGGCAGAAAGGATATGAATGCGCGGGATTATCAACAATTAGATCCGCGTATCAAGAAAAAAGTGGACAAAATGCATCGCGACATTTGCTTTGTCATCGAAGAAAATACATTGCTCACCATTTTTTATGTAGAAAATCGGGTGAACAAAAAATTTTCCCAGATTACAAAACATAAAGAGAAGCAAAATGCGACAAGACGTGAATGGATGAATTTAGCAAAAGCGTGTTAATTTTATTTGTGACAAATGTTGTCAAATCGCAGTTGTATATTTGTAAAGTGTGAAGAAAGCGTTTCTTCTATCGAAAAAGTTTCCCGATATCATTTCGGGCGAGAGGGCAGCAAATAGCGCGGGATTTTCCCGCGCTATTTCAATTTGTCTGCATTTTACGAATAAAGTTTTAGACTGCGTTTTGCGTTTTGCAAAAGGAAATATTTATTTTTGAATTAAATGGAAAGGAAATTTTGGGAATGAAAATTTTTAATTCAGTTGCATTTTTTGGTATCATTTTTACGGCTGCTTTCTGGGTGGGATGTTCTCAAACTGCTTCGAGATCGACTTCTGACGATTTGGCTGTTGAAAGTTCCAGTTCGGAAAAGTTGAATGGAGAAAGCAGTTCTAGCACAAAAAGCTCCGAGAGCAAAAGGGAAAGTTCGAGTTCTAAAGAAAATTCTAGCAGCAGTGTTATCGATGCGGAAAATTGCATCGGCGATTCGGGAAAAGCTTGGGATGGCACCACGGCAAAAAATTTTGCATGCGGAAATGGAACAGCGAAAAATCCTTATGTGATTTTAACCGCAGAACAACTCGCTTATTTTTCATTTGTTACAAACGCAAGCGATAAAAAATACGACGGAAAATATTTTAAGCTCGGCGCAGACATTGTATTAAACGAAGGCGAAATCATTGACGAAAATGGCGCACTTCAAGCGGACACGGCACAGCTTCACAAATGGACGTCGGTGGGAAATTCAAAAATCACATTCAGTGGAAGTTTTGATGGAGCAAATCATTCGATTCGTGCCATGTTTATAAGCACCACAAGTAAATATAACGGCTTGTTTGGAAATTCCAAAGGAACCATCAAAAATTTAACGCTCAAAAATTCTTGGGTTGAAGGCGGTGAAAATACAGCCGGTGTTGTCGGTTACAATACAGGAATCATTGAAAATGTGACAAATGAATCGAGCGTGACAAGTCAAGAAAAATGCGTTGGCGGCGTTGTCGGAGAAACTTATTATCACGGTTCATTTGAAAATTCAACTTTAAAAAATGTAAAAAATCGTGGAATGATTGTTGGAAACCTCAATGTAGGCGGGATTGTTGGCTGTGCAAATTATGTTACGATAAACCGAGCTGAAAATTTTGCTGACATTCAAGGCTACGGATTTGTGGGTGGCATTGCGGGAGCAATTGGTTCCAATTCAAAAAATAATTTGCAGAATTTAAAGAATGCAAATAAAATTACGGGAACCGATTTTGTCGGAGGCATTGCAGGCTCTTGTGGTGGAAATTTATCGTCTTATCATAATTCTAGGATGCCATCTTATTACTGTTCACAATATTCTACTTGCGGAAAAATTTCAAATGCAAAAAATACAGCCTCAATTGAAGGCAAAAATTATGTCGGCGGTGTGATCGGCGTTTTATGTAGCGGTGAATTTTCTTCGCTCAGCAATACCGCAGATGTTGTCGGAGAATACGGCGTTGCGGGCGTTATCGGAGCAGTCGGAAATTCCACTTCTGAAGCATTATACAATATCGGAAACATTTCGGGCTCAACTTATGTCGGTGGCATTTTTGCAAGCCAAAGCGAAAGCGTTTCTAGTGCTGCATACACCACAGGGAAAGTCGAAGGTGATTCTTTAGTTGGGTTAATGATTGGGAACAATTACAATTCAACGATTGCAGATTACTATTATTTAGAACAAAGTAATCAAGAAGCTTTTGGTAAAAATGATGGCGGAGGCGTTGCAACTCCAAAGTCTGAAAAAGAAATGAAGTCAAAAAATTTCGCAGAACTTTTAGGCGAAAGTTTCGCATACGATTCAAATGAACGTTTTCCGATTTTAACTTGGGAACAAAACTAACAGACTCTATCCATAAAACTGTGTCATTCACCACCAAGCATCATTTGAAAAATGATGTAAATTGAGGAACTATGATGACACACGAAGAATATAAAGAGATGATCAAAAAAGCAGCATCTCAGTTCAAAACAGGAAAGCCAATTTTTGGCAAAGACGGAGCAT
>NZ_QGHD01000031.1 GCF_003148885.1 Hallerella porci
ATGCTCCGTCTTTGCCAAAAATTGGCTTTCCTGTTTTGAACTGAGATGCTGCTTTTTTGATCATCTCTTTATATTCTTCGTGTGTCATCATAGTTCCTCAATTTACATCATTTTTCAAATGATGCTTGGTGGTGAATGACACAGTTTTATGGATAGAGTCTTGAACATTTGCAACAAAAATTAAAATCACGATTTACAAAAATTTTATACTGGATCTTTTCTAGTTTGATTTTTTTGAGTGGCATTTTTTATTTTACACAAAGTAACTTGTTCAGAAATATGTTTGCGCTACATAAAGCGCGCGCCCCTTTTGAACTTTACCATTATTATTTTAAATACACTTTGATCGCACTTTCTTTTTGCATTGCGCTCAATTTGATTTTAAAATTGTTCAAGAAAAAATCCCTAAAATAGAGAAACTATTTTAGGGATTGCGTTTTTATTTTTCAATTCTTTTCACAAGAAAGTAGCGAGCAATTTTGCGGCCATTCCGGAAACGGAAAATTTCACCGAGCCGCCTTTTGCCTCTAAAATCATTTTCAAAATTTCTTCCATCCATTGTTTTTCAGAATGAATTTTTTGAATTTGAAAATCAACGCCGGTATCCGTTTTCAAAATATCATACTTCGCCGTAAACCGAATGGGATACGGTTCTCCGACAAGTCCAATTTCTAAATCGCAAGAACGTTCATTTGTATTTAAAGAAAGAGAATGAATCGTTCCTAAACGCTTTACAATCGGATGTTCTTGAATCGCTTTTTTGATGAGCGTATCGCGGGTACCTTCGAACAAAATTACCTCGGGAGTGTGAGAATGTCGATGCCGTTTTTCGTGAGCGCCATCGTGTGTTCCCATTGCGCAGAAAGTTTTCCGTCCACCGTTACCGCGGTCCAGCCATCTTTCAAAGTTTTGGTTCCGGGCTTTCCCGCGTTGATCATCGGTTCAATCGTAAACACATTTCCGATTTCAATAAACGGAGAAGGTCCGCGATTGGCGTAATGCAAAACATTCGGTTCTTCGTGGAAACCGCGGCCGATACCGTGTCCGCAATAATCTTCGACAACACTAAATCCGTGTTCGTCTGCAATCGGTTGAATGGCACAGCCGATATCCGAAAATCTCGCCTTGGGCATTTCGGCAGCGCGAATTCCTTCTTCTAGACATTGCTTTGCGACATCGACTAATTCTTTTGCTTCTGGGCTAACATTTCCGACGCAGAACATCGCCGAACAATCACCGTGATAACCTGCGAGAATTGTGGTAATGTCGATGTTTACAATGTCGCCTTCTTTGAGAATTGTTTTTTCGCTCGGAATGCCGTGGCACACAACTTCATTCAGGCTAATGCAAGCGTAACGCGGATAATCATAATAACCGAGACACGCCGAGATGCCGCCATTTTTATTGGTGAAGTCTCCGATGAATTCATCGATTTCCAAAGTGTTCACGCCCGGTTTGCACATTTCCCCAGCGCGCACCAAAGTTTCTGCAGCAAGAGCGCCCGCCGAACGAATGAGTTCAATTTCTTTTTTGGTTTTGACTTTAATTCTCGACATTATTTCTTTCCTTCTTGTTCACGCTTTTCTTCTTTCTTGTCGTATTCTTTCCAATAGAATTTGTCCAAAAGATAAGCGAGAAGTTCTTTGTCTTCAGAATTTTTCATCATCTCATCGACGAGCGGGAGGAATCTGCGCAGGCGTTCTTTTTTCATTTGACCGAGAACGCGTTTTTCACGATCCAATTCTGCCATCGTCCGCTGACGAATTCGATTGGCTAATTCTTCTTCGCTAATCGCCGGCATCTTGATGAATTGAATGCCGAAATCGACTGCGGTTTTTTGCAGTTCAATTTCTTCGACCGGAGTGATGAGAGAAATCGCAACACCGCTGCGCCCCGCACGAGCTGTGCGCCCGCTGCGATGCACATAAACTTCGTGGTCATCGGGATGATCGTAAACTATCACGTGCGTCACATGAGTCACATCAATTCCGCGCGCAGCCACATCGGTGCAGATGAGAATATTCAAATGTTTATTGCGAAAAGCCGCCAAAGTTTCTTCGCGCTGCTTTTGCGAAATATCACCCGAAAGTGCGCCGACGCGGAAACCGTAATTGAGAAGCACTTGTTCCAAATAGCAAACGTCGCGTTTCATGTTGCAGAAAATCATGCAACTATCGGGATTTTCCCATTCGAGAATTTTGATGGTAAGTTTATCCTTGTCCATCACATCGCACATATAATAGCGATGTTCCAAATTATTCGCGATAACTTTGTCGTAGCTCAAAGAAAGGAAGCCGGCACTCTTGCGTTGAAATTCGCGGGCAAGGCTCTTCACCGTCTGCGGAATTGTAGCGCTGAACATCGTACACGCAATGTCTTTTGGCAAGTAACGGCGCACGCGTTGCATATCCGGATAAAATCCCATCGAAAGCATTTCATCGGCTTCGTCCATAATCAAATCGCGAACCGAAAGAAAATCCACATTTCCGCGCTGAGCGTGATCCAAAAGCCGTCCCGGAGTCGCAACGATAATATGCACGCCTTCGCGAAGAGCGCGCAACTGCGCATCGTAACCGACACCTCCGAAAATGGCAATCGAACGAATTCCCGTGCCTTCGGAAAGAAGTTCAATTTCATTTTCTACTTGCTGCGCCAGTTCACGAGTCGGCACCAAAATTAACGCTTGCGGAAATTTATGTTCGCGGACAATGACTTGTAAAAGCGGAAGCACAAAGGCGCCCGTTTTTCCCGAGCCCGTTTTCGACTGCACAAGCATATCGCGAGCAGCGAGCATATACGGAATCGTTTTCCGTTGAACAGGCATAAGATCTGTCCAACCGTGTTTTTCTAATGTCGCTTTTAAATCCGCGGGTAAATCATTAAAGTTGTAGTCAGGAAGTTTATTTTCAGGTTCTACAATATGAATCGGATTGAGAAAAGGATTGACCGGTTTTGCCGCCGGTTCTTCTGCGGCTTGAATTTCTGTTTGTTCTTCGTTCATACGAAGCAAAATTAGAAATTAGAAAGGAGAAATTCGGGATTGTAAATTATCAACCGTGAATTCTTAATTGTTCTTCGTATTCTTGTAAAGATTTTTCGATAATGGGAATGACTTGGTCTGCAATTTTTTCGAAGAAAATGCACTGCGTTTTAATCGTAACATCGCGGTGCCGTGCTGCATATTTTTTAATCCATTCGGAAACGGCGACTTGGCGTTCTTGATGCGAATCCGCAATGGCTTCTTTAATCGATTGGCTTTGCCCTTCCATGTAGCGTCGCATATCTATCGGCATCTGCTTGTAATATAAATACAGCTTTAACAGCTGATGCATATCCAACGCTTCGGCAAACTGTTTCAATTTTTCTTTTTTGAATTGATAAAAGTCAGCGATGTTGTTGAGAATATAAGGAAGAAAAAGTTGCTTTAAATAATCCAACTTTCCTTCGGCGTAGGCTTTGTCGAAGTCACGAAAGATTTTGCTTTGCTTCAATTCGGTTTCGCTGATTTCTTCCATAATATCAAATCTAACTTTGAAATGACAAATTAACCTTTTTTCAAGACTAAAAATGCAAATTTTGCGAATTTTGTGTGATTCGTCACATCGCTTCGCAGGCGAATTATGCCATCTGTCCCCGGATGAAGCGCTTCGACTGGAACATTTTTGGCATTTTTGAGCTCTAAAACCGAAACTTCTTCGCGGGTTTCGGGATCGAGCCAAAGAAGGCGCGTGTTTGCATCAATTCGATTTTTAATGTGCACCAAGATGGAACCATCAGCGTCAATGCGCATAACTTGCGCAGCCACTGCACCCGTTTTCGAAGGCTCTTGCGTCGATTCATAATTCTGCGGAAGCGGACCTTTGAAAAATCCCGGCATCCGTCCGCGGCTATCGGTATCCGCAATCAATTCGCGTGAAATTTCGGGAACGCCTTCGCCGCATAAAACCGCATCAATCGCTTTGCGATAAGCGTGCACCACCGACGACAGATAATAAACGCTCCGAGTGCGCCCTTCGATTTTGAAACTTTCAATGTGGCCCGCGATTAAATCGGGAATCGCATCCAACGCGCACAAGTCGCGGCTGCTCATAAAATACGTTCCCCATTTATCTTCATCGAGTCCGATGAGTTCTGCGTTTTCAGTGTTGGATCGTTCTAAGAAAAATTCGCCTTCGTGATTTTTGTAATCATCGGATTGCACTTCGGGATTTGCGTATAAACGATACGGCATCCGACAAGAATTATTGCACATGCCTTGATTCGCATCGCGGTGCGTTGTCCAGTTGCTGAGCATGCAACGCCCCGACATCGCCATGCACACATTGCCGTGCACAAAAACTTCGAGTTCAAGTCCCGGACATTTTTGCTGAATTTCTAAAACTTCGGAAAGTTTTAGTTCGCGCGAAAGAATAATGCGGCTCACGCCAATCGTTTGCCAAAATTGCGCAGTCAAATAATTCGTCGTATTCGCTTGCACCGAAAGATGCACCGGAATTTGCGGCGCTTCTTTTCGCATAAAAGCAATCACACCCGGATCGGCGACGATGAGCGCATCGGGTTTTAATTCCACAGCTTCGAGCAAAGCTTTTGTAAACGGCGCCACTTTGGGATTTCGTGCGATGACATTACTTGTCAAATAAAATTTCTTTCCTTGCGCATGTGTAATTTCAATTCCTTTCGCCAAGTCATCGAGATTTCGAAAACCATTTTCGCGGGCGCGTAATGAAAACGCGGGCTGACCTGCGTAAACTGCATCGGCGCCATAAGCGAGCGCATATTCTAAGCGGGTCAAATCTCCCGCCGGAGCTAAAAGTTCTGGAATGTAATTTACCATTTAATGCCTAACCGCGTATAAATTTTTTCGTCGTGAAACAGGGTGAGTTCTAACATATAAAAAAGATAATCGCCGTCGTAACTCACCGCCGGAGAAAGCGAATATTTCATCTTTGCGCCATCGAGAAATTTCTTTGGCAATTTATAATGATTGCTCGTCGGCGTTGTATCGTTAATTGCACTTCCGTAATCTGTTCCCTTCCACAGCCACGTATTTCGCAAATTCACATTTATCCGTTTTGAAAATCTTCCGAAAACGGCGAAATCAATCGTTTGACTATTCGGTCCATTCGGTGCACCCAAAGGCTCGCCGAGGTTTGCAGCTTGCGCTGTATTTTTGTGAAAGTGACTGTAAACAT
Source organism: Hallerella porci (assembly GCF_003148885.1). NCBI lineage: Bacteria > Pseudomonadati > Fibrobacterota > Fibrobacteria > Fibrobacterales > Fibrobacteraceae > Hallerella > Hallerella porci. Next base: position 5,193 of record NZ_QGHD01000031.1, read on the forward strand.
AAGGTTCAACGCGAGCATATTCTGCGATGGCGCCCGCTTCCAATTTATGTCCACGGATGAAAAAATCATGTCCGATTTGAGCGCCCGCCATCCAAGCCCACTTCGCTTCGATATTATCATTTTCAATTAAGCTAATCGGACTTTCCAAATCGTCGATGTAAAATTCTGTATAAACTCTCGCCGTATTGAGAATGCGATAGTTTGCGTCAAACGCAAGTGCGCCGTTATTATTGTCTTCGGAAAAATTTCCTTTCTCCATAAAAAGCGGAACGATGGGAACAAAAAGCCACGGTTTATTTTCGTTGTAAAGGATTTGCGTTTCGCTCATTCCCAAAATCAAATTTCCCAAATTCAATTCGTAACGATGTGCGTAAAGATTGCGGTCATTCGTATTTTTATTGCTCATGCTATTGGGGAAAATACGAAGGTCTGCGTATAAACTAATCACCGAAAGCGGTCCCACATGAAATTCAAACGAAAGAGAATTATAGGGAAGCGCAAATTGGTTGAGAGTTAAATTGTTGTAATAGCCAGGACCAAAATGAAACACATCGCGAGCGAGCATTAAACGGCCAAAGCCTAAGTTCGCAGCGAACATTCCGCGATACCGCGAATAACTCGTATATTCCACGCCATCGTTATTTTCTTCTTTTTGAAATTCAACAAATTCTCCGTCAAAAGATTTCGGATAATCGGCGCTGTGATTTTCCACATAAATGCGAGCGTCGAGCATAAATTCGACCGAGTCACGATAACCGCGCAAATAAAGTCCGCCGTCAAGTCCCGGCCAAATCGTATCGCCGAGAGTTTCGCCACCGCGATAATCCATCCCGCCGACAAGACTTGCCGCAATCGCTTGCTTTTCATCTTGATATTTAATCAGCGAACGTTTTTCGATTTCTGCAAAATTTCTTCGCCACGCAGAATCGCGCCGCGGATAATAAAAAATTTGTTCCGCATCGCTTGTCGTCATCCGATGATATTCAAACAAAAGCGGAGTCGTTTCTAGTTGTTTCAAATTGCGAGAGCGTTCACTTGAAATAATCGGCGACCGCGCAAATGCAATCGCTGCGGTCAAGCTCACGAGCAACCAGAAAAGAAAATGACGATTTGAAAAAATCATTGCGTTAATTTAAAATAGTTTTGCATTTTTTTGTTTTTTATTTTCTTTGCACAGACATATTTTGCCTAGAATCCTCGACTTTTCTATTTTCCATTCAGGAAAATTTGAAAGCTCAAAAAGCCAAAGGAATTGCGATGTTGCAAATTCGAAAAATGCAAAAAAGCGATGCTGAAAATGTTCTCTCGATGATGCGCGGATTTTACGCCTCGCCCGCTGTATTCACCAACGGTTCCGAAGAAATTTTCCGAAACGACATCGAAGAATGTACAAGTGATTCGCCGTGGGCTTGCGGATATATTTTTGAAGTCGATAAAAATATCGCGGGCTACGGAATGATCGCTTTTGGATTTTCCACAGAATTCGGAAAACGCATCGTTTGGATTGAAGATATTTTTGTGCAAGAAAATTTTCGCGGGCAAGGAATTGCTTCGGCATTTCTCCATTTTGTGCAAAAAGAATTTCCTCAATTTTTGCACCGCTTAGAAGTCGAAAAAGAAAATCTTCCCGCGATGCGCGCGTATAAAAAAGCTAATTTCCACGAGCTTCCTTATCTTGAAATGATTCGGAATTCTGGAACCGAAATTTGAGAAACGAAAAATGAAAAAGTTTTCTGCTCTTCAGCGATTCACATTTTTCTTCATTCCTTTCGTCATGCTTTCCTTTGCTTCGGCATCGGAAACGGCATTCTTTATCGGCGCAAAACTTTCTGGCGGTCTTTACGGTGCTCCGAAAGCGAGCGTTTTCGCGTCGGATACCGTTGACCGTTACGGCGCAAATTGGCGCGCATTACAAATTCCTCTAGAAACCGGACGCCAATACGAACAAAATATCGAACCGTTTTTTGAAGCGCTCGTCGGCGGCACTTACAAAGATTTTTCCGTCTATATTTATATTCCGCTGCGCAAAGATTTAGAAGCTTGGTATGAAGACGATGTTTCGGCCAACACAACGGTCACTCCCGATCACGTTGACATTAACGTTCCCACGAAAGCTTATGCCACTTGGGATTACGGCGCAGGCTTTGTGCAAATCGGAAGATTTAAACCCGATATGGGACCTTCGCCAAATACTCTTGCGCTCGGCGGTACTCCGTATCACGACGCCTTCCTTTGGGATTTTCACGTCGGATTTTTCCGCTATGATTTTTTTCTCAGTTCATTAAACGCGCACTTGCACGGCACCCCCGAAACGCCGGGTGGCGAAGTTGATTCGACGACAGAAGTTTGGAAACAAGCGCATAATCAAATCGACAATCAACGGAAGCGGCAATACACCGAGCCTTATAAAACTTTAGCGTATCATCGCTTCGGCGTAGACTTTGACATTTTCTGGTTTTACTTTGTTGAACAATCCGTCATCGGCGGGAAACAAGCGGAGCTTCGCACCATTAGCCCGTTTATGTTTTGGCACGATAATTATGCGACCGGTTACACGAAAGCCAATGCCATGTTTGAATTTGGCGTTCGCCCATTTCTCGGTTCAAGCATTTATTATCAGATGAATATCGACGATGTCAAAAGTCCCGTCGGCGAAACGGGGAAAGATTCCAACCGAGGCATTCTCAGCCACATGCTCGGTTATCATCAAAAAATTAAAACACAACGATTCGGAGAATTTGATTTTCGATTAGATGCGGTTTTAACCGATCCCGCTGCGGGCAATGAACGCTTACCGCTTCTCAAATACACGAGCCGTCGAATGTATCATTCGAATTACCGCAGCCAATCCGACCCCGACTTTGCCGATAAATTCGTCGTCGATTATCCTCTCGGTTACCGCCGCGGTTCCGATGCCAAAGACTTTTGGTTTACCGTCGATTGGGTTTACAAACGTCATTCCGTTGCGCTAGAACTCGCTTGGTTACGTCAAGGCGATAAAGAACTCACCGTCGATTACGATGACGCTCTCGCTTGCGAACGCATCCTTTCGGGAATCGTCGAACGTCAATATGTCGCGGACTTAACCTACGGCATCGATCTCTGGAAAGGTTTCTCCGCAAAACTCGGCGGCGGCATTCGCCGTTACAAAAACTTGGATCACATCCAAGGCGAAAACGGCGTGGATCTCTGGGGACGCGCTAGCGTCAGCTGGAACTTTTATTATAAAAAAGTTTTCTAAACTATTTTTCTTTGTGTCCGAGAGCACGCAGAGAACAAAAATTTACGAGCCACGGGTGTTTTTTATCCTATAATTTGCTCGCTTTATCAAAAAAAAAACTAATTTTGGCTTATTATGGATACTAACTTCAAGACCAAGATTCTTTGTATTGGTGCAGGCTATGTCGGCGGCCCCACCATGACAGTCATTGCAGATAAATGTCCCGATGTCAAAGTAACCGTTGTGGACATCAACCAAAAACGCATTGACGCTTGGAATAGCGAAGACCTTCCGATTTTTGAACCCGGCTTAGACGATGTCGTCAAACGTGCCCGCGGTCGCAACTTATTCTTTAGCACCGACATTCCAAACGCAGTCCGCGAAGCCGACATTATCTTTGTCAGCGTCAACACGCCGACGAAAACATTCGGACGCGGAGCCGGAAAAGCTTCGGATTTACAATATTGGGAAAAGACCGCCCGCGAAATTTTGGAAGTCGCCTCGAACGATAAAATCATCGTTGAAAAATCGACTCTTCCGGTTCGCACCGCTGCTGCAATGGAACGCATCTTGAACAGCAACGATAAAGGTTTGCATTTTGAAGTTCTCTCGAATCCAGAATTCCTCGCCGAAGGAACTGCCATTCAAGATTTATTCGAACCCGACCGCGTTTTGATCGGTAGCCACCAAACGAAGTCCGGCCTCGCCGCTTTACAAAAAGTGGTCGATGTTTACGCACACTGGGTTCCGCGTGAACGCATTCTCACGACAAATCTTTGGAGCTCCGAACTCACGAAGCTCACCGCAAACGCTTTCCTCGCGCAGCGCATTAGTTCGATTAACTCGATTAGCGCTCTCTGCGAAAAGACCGGTGCCGACGTGGACGAAGTCGCTTATGTGATGGGAAAAGATCACCGCATCGGAAGCAAATTCTTAAAAGCTTCCATCGGCTTCGGCGGTTCTTGCTTTAAGAAAGATATTTTGAATCTCGTTTACCTCTGCAGTTATTACGGTCTCCCCGAAGTCGCTGCTTATTGGGAAAGCGTTGTCAAAATCAACGAATGGCAAACGCACCGCGTCCTCGAAAGCATGCTCGAAAAAATGTTCAACACCATCGCCGGCAAAAAAATCGCTGTCTTTGGTTTTGCATTTAAAGCGAACACGGGCGATACCCGCGAAAGCCCTGCGAATTTAGTTGTCCGCGATCTCCTCGCCGAACACGCGCATCCCGTCGTCACCGACCCGAAAGCGATTCACGATGCAAAGCGCGACCTCGCCGATGTTTTGGATCAAGTCACCTTCGAAGAAGACCCTTACAAAGCTGCCAAAGACGCTCACGCTGTCGTCATCTGCACCGAATGGAAATGCTTCACCGAACTCGATTGGAAGCGCATTTACAAGAGTATGGCAAAGCCCGCTTTCATCTTTGACGGTCGCAATATTTTAAACGCCAACGCTTTACGAGAAATCGGCTTTGAAGTTTCTTGCATTGGTAAAGGTGTAGCGGAGTAAAATTTCATGAACTTGAAATTGACGAAAGTTCAATTTCTAAATGTTAAGATTGACAATCTTACAGCAGAAGAAGCTTTAATTGCTGCGGATAATCTTGTTCAGCAACGCAAAAATGCATTTATTGTCACTCCTAACGTTGATCACCTCGTTTTGCTTGAGCAAAACGAGAAATTGCGCAATGCCTATAGCAATGCGGATTTGACTTTAGCAGATGGAATGCCAATTATTTGGTTTTCAAAATTTTTTAGCCATCCTATCAAAGAAAAAATTTCTGGATCCGATTTTTTACCAAAGCTTTGTGAACTAGCCTCAAAAAAAGGCTACAAGATGTTCTTTTTAGGAGCTAATGAAGGAGTCGCAGAAAAAGCGGCTCAAAATTTGGTAAAAACATTTCCAAACTTACAAATTGCTGGACACTATTCGCCTCCTATTGGATTTGAAAATTCACCAACTGAAATAGTAAAAATAGACCAACTCTTAGCAACCACAAAACCTGATATTTTAGCAGTTGCATTAGGTTGTCCTAAACAAGAAATCTTGATCAACGAAAACAAAGATCGTTGGGATATTCCTTTATGTTTAGGCATTGGAGCAAGTTTAGATTTTGCTGCAGGCACTATGAAGCGTGCCCCTAAATGGATGTCAAATCATGGGCTTGAATGGTTTTATCGTATGTGCCAAGAGCCTCGCCGTATGTTCAAACGATACATTTTTCGCGATTGGAAATTTTTGCAATTACTTTGGAAATACCGAAAAAACAAGTAAGTTTCCATTGAGGAAAAATGGAAAAACTTTTTTTAGGCATTATTAAACATTACTACTGGATACTAGTAGCAATCGCTGCTAGCATAATGTTTGGTTTTCGAGATACTTCGTCGGCCTTTATTGTAGTGGTCGTTATTGCTACGGTAATATGTGCGCAAAATATTAAATTTGAACAGCTAGATTTTTTTGTTGTTCTATATATCATTTATAATTTAATCACAGGAATTGTTGGCTCATTGCCAGACAGACTTTTTTATTTAGGGGTTCGTTCCGAAATTATTCCGATCTGTTTTTACTTTATTGCACGAAGTGAACAATTCAAGAATGAAGATTTCTTTTTAAATATGAGACGGCCGCTGTTATTTGCGATGGCATGTGGATTATTTTTTTACTTTGTACAGCCATCGTTTTATGTGCAATTTAAAGTGAATGACTTATGGTCAACCATGAATATTGATGCCACAGAAATTTCGGGTTATTTATTATACGAAGTATCAAGACTGTCGTCTTTTTGGCCACATTCTTATTTTATGGGATATGCTTCGTTATTTATATTCATTTTAACTACAAAAAGGATTATTGTTGATAATGCTTTTTCAAAACTAGATTCAATAAGCATGATTGTGAGTTTTTTCTGCTTGTTTTTTGCACAACAACGCGTCTCGATAGCCTTTGCAATTTTGTATTTGGTTTTGCTTACAATCTATGCAGCAATTCGCAGATTGAAAAATAGAAAATACCTATATGCATTGTGGTTTTTTAGCATTGTTTTCGGAATAGCCATTGCCGCTATTGCAGTGATCGTTTTAGGAGATGGCTTTGTAACATATATTGTAAATCGTTCTGTGAATTATGATGGTAATATGGTGGGGGATCGTTTTGCCATGTTTTCGCAATTTATGGACAGACTTTCTACATTTGGAGATGGTCTTGGAAGGTATGGCCATGGTGCGGTTTATGAAGGTTTTAAGGGAATTCCTGACTGTGATTATATGAGAATTCCATGCGAAATTGGTTTTGTGGGGTTATTTATGTTGCTTTATTTTTGTACAAGCTCAATTGTAAAGGGTTTATTTATTTTTAGGTATTGTCTCTTTGAAATATGCTGTCTTGTTTTTGTTCTAATTGCAATGCTTGGAGCGGCTCCTTGGGAATTAGGAGTATTGCATCCTTTTTTATACTGGTTTTGCATAGGGCATATTCAAAGCAAATTTTTACGACGGGATGAATTAGAAGAAGAATACGAAGCTTATATTCAAAAAGAAAATCCGCAAGAAGAAAGTGAAGAACAGGAAGAGGATGAAAAGTGAGTGCTGTTAAATTTTCAATTATCATTCCTGTATATAAAGTAGAAAAGCATATTCAAAGATGCTTAGAATCTATTTTAACTCAAAAGGTTCCTTCTTGGCAATGCATTTTAATTGATGACGGCTCTCCTGATAATTCGGGCGCTATTTGTGACGAATATGCTAAAAAAGATCCTCGTTTTGTAGTGATTCACAAAAAAAATAGTGGAGTCAGTTCTGCTCGCAATGAAGGATTGAAAATAGCAGCGGGCGACTGGATTGCCTTTGTTGATAGTGACGATTATGTAAAACCGTTTTGGCTTGATTCCTTTAATGACTCAAATAATGCCGATGTTATTATTCAGGGTTATGACTGCAAACAAAAAAATGATCTGCAAACGATTCGATATGATGAAAGAGAACTTTGTAAAATTGAAATTTTTAAAGAACTCGAAAATCAGGAAAAAGTAAACGGACTCATGTTTAGATCGCCTTGGAATAAATGCATAAAGAAAAGCATTATTCTAGCGAATAATATTTTGTTTGATGAACGATTCTCCATTGCCGAAGATTTTTTATTCAACTTGACTGTCTTAAAATATATAGATAAAATCAAAATAAGTAATCAGGCTGGCTATGTTTACAACAACGAATATTCCGTGCTCAGTAAAAAACTGCATCCGATTGATAAAATGCTTTTGCAGACAAGGGAATTTGAAAAATTAGCTTTAGATTTGCAAGAAAAATTTGAAAATAAAAATACATACGATATTATAATGCAATCGCGTATCCATTCTTTATTGCGCTTTACATATAGCACAAAAGAATCGAAATCGCAGCGCATGCATGCGATTGATTATGTAAGAATCGTTATTGAAAAAGGACGCTTTAAGTTTCCTATTTATTATAGGTGGATATATAATAATAGTGCGTTGTATCGTTCTATAATGGATTCAATTGTAAATATCCTACTTAATATTTTACGCCCTTTTTATTATAAGCTAAAAGGAAAACAGTAATTTTAGTCTATAGGAGTTTTTATGCAAGTTTCAATTATCATTGTAAGTTTCAATACCTGCGAGCTTCTCCGTAATTGTCTCAAATCAATTTATGATAAAACTAAAAATTTGGATTTTGAAATCATTGTATCGGATAACGGTTCAAAAGATGGCTCGATTGAAATGATTAAATCTGAATTTCCGAAAGTTATTGTTCTAGAAAATAATGCAAACTTAGGATTTGGAACCGCCAATAATCGAGGATTGAAAGTTGCCAAGGGCGAGTTCATATTTTATCTCAATAGCGATACTTTATTGCAGAATAACGCTGTTAAAATATTCTATGATTATTGGAAGGAACACGAAAGCGAATCTTTGGGTGCATTAGGCTGTAATCTTGATGATGGTACAGGAGAAATTAATTTTTCACATGGACGTTTCCCATCTTTTTCAGAAGAATTGTATCATGGAGTCCATCATATTTTAGCTTATTGGGTAAAGCATATTTTCAAACTTTTTCATCGTGATATTACACATTTAAGAAAGAAGCCGATTTATGCATTTAAAACGGGTGAAGTGGATTTTATTTGCGGAGCCGATTTGTTTTTAAAAAATAACAATTATGCAAAATATGATGAAAAATTTTTTCTGTATTATGAAGAAGTTGATTTGCAATGTCAAATGGCAAAAAACAATTTAAAACGAGTCTTGATTGATGGCCCTAAAGTGATTCATTTAGGGAGAGCGGGAAATCGTTCCGTTGATGAAATTATCGGCTATGGAAGTTTTTCTACAATTCATCACGAAATTTCGAGAGTTCGTTATGGCAAGAAAAATATTTCGAAGGCAATCGGATTATTTTTGAAGGCTGTAACCGCAATTCAATGGCTATCTCCATATATTTTAAAAAATACAAAGCCCTATTTTAAAACATTGATGAAAGTCTAATATTGGTATGAAATTCTCGAAATTCCTAGAATGGCGAAAATGCTCGCTTTTACTTTGTGGAATTATTTTTCACTTGTTGAAACTTAACCCTTTCCGTAAAAAGGATATTTGGCTTTTTGGAGCGTGGATTGGAAAAAAATACGCAGACAACGCCAAATTTTTATTTGAATATGTCAATCAAAATCACAAAGAAATTCGCTGCGTATGGATTACCAGAAATCAAAAAGTTTGTGTTCAAGTAAAGTCTTTAGGCTATGAATGTTACACCTCAACGTCTATCAAAGGTATTTTGATGATGTTACGTGGAGGCGTCTCATTTTTTACTAATGGGCTTGATGATTTTTGTGCAATTCCACTTGTTGCAGGTTCTAAGGTTGTCGCCTTGTGGCATGGGATTGCTGGCTTTAAAAAAATTTATAATGAAAATTATTCTGGTAAAAAGTTAAAAATCAAAAAGGGCATTGATAAATTCTTTAACTGGGTTGGTCGCAATTTTTCAATAGGAACTTCGGAATATACAGCTGAGCGTGTTGAAGAACAGTTTGGCGTAAAAAGAGAATCGGTATTGATTACGGGCCAGCCTCGAAACGACATCTTTAAGCAGCATATTGATAAAAATGAGGTTTTAAAAAATGTACTTGATGATGATTATTCTAAGGTGATTTTGTATATGCCCACTTATAGAGTAAATCCAAAAACGAAAAAAGACGAAGTCAAAATTATTTTAGAAAATTTGAATTCAAATCAAAATTTTAAAGATTTTTTACAACAACATAAAATTTTATTCTTGGCTAAATTGCACCCACTCACAGATTTTAGAATAAAACCACAAATAAACAATATTAAAATTCTAGGCGATAAAAGCGTTTCGTCAGTAGAGCAACTTTTAATGTCTTCCGATGTTTTAATCACTGATTATTCAAGCTGTTGCGTTGACTTTGCATTACTGAGAAAACCTGTTGTATTTTATGTTCCTGACGAAACGGAATACCTGTCTTATTCTTCGGTCAATACCGCATATAAAAGGGTAACTCAAGAAAAAGTCAAAAATGTTGATGATTTAGTTTTCCTCTTAAAGAATGTAAACATGAATTCTACGAATTTATTGAATGAACTTTTTGAAGATAAATCCATTGCGGGAACTTGTTATTCTGAAAATGTGTATCAAAAAGTCTGTGAAAGGATTGCGTTATGATTTCAGTGATTATTCCGACTTATAATCGTGCAGAACTTTTAAAGCGTGCAGCTCAGAGTGTTTTAGCTCAAACTTATAAAGATTTTGAACTCATTATTGTTGATGACGGCTCCACAGATAATACAAAAGAGATTGTAGAATCTTTAAATGATTCAAGAATTGTTTATGTGTATCAAAAAAATGCAGGCGCATGTGTTGCTCGAAATAATGGAATAGAGCATGCAAAAGGTGAATACATCGCATTCCATGATAGCGATGATGTTTGGCATAGTAACAAGCTAGAATTGCAAATGCAAGCACTTATTGCGAACAACGCTGATGTTGTTTTTTGCAAAATGAATAGATATCAGGATGGAAAAGTTGTAGAAGTCTTATCCACTTATTTTAAAGAGGGCTTTTTGGCAAAAGATAATTTACCCTTTGCAATTGGCACTCAAACAATTTTTGGAAAAGCCGAAGTCTTTAAAAATACAAAGTTCGATCCTGAAATGCCCCGCTTTCAGGAATTTGAAATGTTAATCCGTGCTCAAAAAAAATATTCAATTTTTTGTTTAGACAAACCTTTGGTTGATTATTTTATTCAGAATGATTCCATTTCTGCAAAACCTAAAAAATATTTGCTGGCTTGGAAATTGATTTTATCAAAACACAAGAAGTTGATTGAAGAATATAAAGCGTCTAGCGATCGTATGGGATATAATCTGCTTAAATTCTCTGCGACAGTCAAAGACAGAACATTAAAATACGAATTGATTAAACTAGCCTTTAAATTCAAACAATCGCCACGAATGGTTTATCGATTGATAAAATTTCTGCTAAAGGGTTGTTGCTGATTTAAGTTCTGTATATGTTAGAAATGGTTCATATACAACTCAAAGTTTTTTCTTGAAAAACTTTTCGCAGTTTTTAATATAAATGTCATTTTGGTTGTTAAGGCGATTCTCGTTTTCAAGGCCAGTTTGAGCAAGTGCAGGATCGTCAATCTTGTATGGGTGTGGCGTTTTGCAAGGAACCCACACAACAGGAACATTTTCTTCCAATTCCATAAATTTGAGCCAAATATCATCTGCATTTAAAGCATTGCTGATGATATTCTCTTTTTTGAAATATTCCTTATTCATGTCAAATATATGAGGTGGATATAGAACGCCTCCGACACCAATGCCAACTAAATCCATAGAAGGTTCTACTCCTCTATACTCTAAAGTCCAAGTGTTGTAGGGGGCTGCGGAGCCGTCTAAACAACGACTAATTTTATGTACTCTACGTGCGGAAATGCAACTAGGGTGCATCTTGTATGAATCATATAGGGATTCAAGCCAATTCTTGGGATAAATGACATCGTCGTCAGCAGTAACGATGATTGAATCCTTGAATTCCTGCATAGCGTAAAAGTATTTTTTATGTGGCTTGATATTTTCACAGATGTTTCGAATTTCAAGTCCCTTAGATTGCAGCATCTGCAAATTTTTAGGAAGCGAAGAAATTTCAATATCTTTAGTAAGATAAAGAATGACCTTATCAGCAGAAAAACTTTGGTTGAGCAGACTCTTGATACAAAGATGAAGTGTTTTAAATCTTGGCTCATAACTTGTTAGAGAAACTACAATAGGGTTACTGCGTTCTGATGAAGACCGTTTCTTTGTAGAGGCGAGTTTGATTTTTAAATTGGCTAATGCAGGTCGAATTTTTTCGTTTACATAGAACTGATATTTTCTTTTCAGATAATCTTCAATAAAAAACTTTGGGCTGAGCTTTATCATTTTAAAAAGTAGCTTGCGGGCATTAACCTTGTCACCGCATACTTTAGCCGCTTTCCAACCTTGTCTAAAGTCAAAAAATAGAGTCTTGTTTCGTGCTTTGCGAACTTTTTTACTTGGATTATAAAACTGATTGATTGTATTGTTGAATTGTTCGCTTGTATAGGCCCATTTTACTTTATTATTTTCTGTAACGCCAGGTCCTCGCCGATATACAGATGAAATTATAGGAGAAAAATGGATTTTTCCTTTTGAAGAAAGGTATGCCCAAAAGCAAGTATCAAAAGAAGGTTGATCAGACTTAAGAAATTCGGCAACATACTTTCCCTGATAAACGACAGAAGCTGTCGCAAATCTTCTGCAAATGAGAAGATCATCTTGAGTTATGTTATGTTCTTGTTCCGTAGAAAAAGGCTTAACGACACCCGTTTTAGTAAACAAAATATTTGCGTTCTCTGTAGAAAGAACATAATCGGGGTGGCATTCCAGAAAATCTACCTGTCTTTGCAATTTGTTCGAATCAGTCCAATAGTCGTCGCCTTCACATTCTGCATAATATTTACCCTGTGCTTTAGGGTAAATGAAATTTTTCCAAATTGAATTATGCTTAGAATGCTGGTTTTCCGTTTGAAGAATTGGCTTAATTAAATCAGGATGCTTATTCGCATATTCCCTTACAATATCAGCAGTTCCATCGGTTGATGCGTCATCGTGAATGATGATTTCAATTGGGAAATTAACCTTTTGGCACAAAAAACCTTCAATGCATTGAGCAATGTATTTTTTTTGATTATATGTGGCGCACAGGATAGAAACTAGGGGTTGCTGAGACATGATTTAATGAATCTCGTCTAAAAGGATTTTTTTGTCGGAACAATAGAAAAAATAACCGTTTCTGTTTTTATTTCCGGTAGCTTCGCTTAAGTTGAAACTGGAAATATTCTTTTCAACAAGCCAGGGTTGATTTTTGAGAGCCTTGAATGCGTTGATATATTGCTCAGTTTGTTTACACAAAAAGTAAATTCCGGCGTGGTTTGTATTCTTTACCACAGGGGGAGTAAATGTGCCGAGGGCAACTTCAATCATTTTTTTGACGTAGTCACAGTTTGTACTCATTTCAACGAGATTGTTTGAAATGCCGTCTCCACCGCCACGCGGATTAATTTCAATAAGATAGATTTCTCCCTGGTTGCCAATTTTTATTTCAATGTGGGTTGCGCCATTTTTGAATTGAACTGCGTCAAGAAGTTTCGGAATGGCTTCGCGAATTCTATTTTGAATATTTTGAGGCAAAGCGGAAGGCTGGTGGTGACCTAGTTCCACAAAATGTGGCGCACCGGAATTTTCCTTATCTGTAATTTGGATGACATAATGATTTTCGTCAAAGGAAATGGATTCAACGGAAATTTCTTGACCTTCGGCAAAGCCTTCGATGGTTACTCCATTTTTTGTTTCTGCATTAGCATAGACGAGAGCTTTTTCAAAATCAGCTTCGCAACGTACGAAAGAAACTCCGCGTTTGCCGGCGGCTGTGCAGGGCTTGATTACGCAAGGGTAAATTTCATTTTTTCTGCCATCATACTTGTAAAAAGGTATCGGAGTAAAGCCTGGAACTTTATTAGATACAAGTCGAGTGTATGTTTTGTCTTTGATGTTTTTGATTGTTTCGTATGGACCGCCTCGCAAACCCAGTGCATCAGCTACGATGGCTACAATATCGATTGCTTTTTCTGATGCGTTCGTAACCACGCCATCAATTTTTTCCTTCTTGCAAATTTCGATGATTTTGTCAGTTTCATAAATGGAAATCGGATAGAACTTGTCAAAAAGACTTTTGCAAATTGCCCCTTTTTCCCAAGCAAAACCGATGGTTTCGATGTGCATTTCTCGGGCTTTTTTGCAAAGCTGAACCTGACCAAGTGCCGCACCGATGATGGCAAGTTTCATTAAGTTTTTTCCTTTTGCGTTACTTTGAGAATGAAGAATATAGCGCCTAAGATAATGAGGAAGAATTTTCGTAATAGTCAGCTACAACGACATAATCACCTTGTTTGTGAGCCTCATTCACCATATCTATGGTGCCAAAATTACTTCCTATGATTAAAATTTTCATTTGGTTCCACCTAAGTTAAGCGATGCTTAACATAAAATAATTGTTTTGATTCCCTAGGGTTTACTTCTGCCAATTGTTAACAACAGGTTTTCTTTTGCCGGATGCAAGAATAGGTATATCATCCACTTTGTTGATGATGATATTTGCATCACGGCCAAGGCTTTCCTTGAGCATTTCCACAATGGATGGCAAGTTTGGTTCTTCACCTCGCATAATTAAATTTAACGCATAGTCCTTTTCACCATTTTGTATAAATTGCCATTGAGCAATGTTTTCGTAGTGTTTGAGAATGCGCCCGTATGTAAGAGGCGAAACCGCTGTACCTGTTGTTGTGTATGTCAAATCCAAACGCCTACCGTAAAGTTTTTCGATAATCGGGTAACCATTACTAAATTGATTTGGAGCTTGCAATATAGCGGTATCTCCATTATCATATCGAATAACGGGGAAGGCATAATTATGCAAGTCGGTGATGACGATTCGCCCAAGTTCTCCGTATTCCGCTGGTTCATCGGAATCGAACTTGAGAACTTCGAAAAAGTAACCGGAATTATTCCAGTACATAGGATTATCTTTTTCAAGAGTCGGAACGCGTTCTTGGGCAAGAATGCCACATTCTTCGTTTGCATATTGCGATTGAATGTCTGCGTGCATGACTTCCTTGAATAAAGCACGAACATCATCTTGCAATGATTCTGCACCTGCAATTGCCAATTTTAAGTGCGGAAATTTATAGCCCTTGTCTTTCGCGTATTCGGCAAGCTTGCCTAAAGAAGAGGCGTAACCGCGAAGGCAAACTGCCTTTGATGAAATAATCAATTCGCAGAGTTGCTTGAGTTCGACATCGCCAATTTTTGAAATGTCAAATGGAATGATATTTTCGGTTTTAATCTGTTTCGCTGTCTTTTGCTGCCAACGATTCCACGTGCGTAGATGAATCAGTTTTTCGTGTGTTTTAAAACCGGCAATGGCTCCAAAGTACTTGAGCTCGGCAATGCGTCGCATACGTTTCCGCGTATCTTGCGGAATCTTGAATGGCGTGCCTGTTGAGCCCGATGTAGTTTGAATATGCACGTCCCCGACTTGTCCTGGAATTTTTGATTTTTCAACACAAATTTCGTTATAGTGTTCCAAGAGTGAAAACTTGTTCATAATGGGGAAAGATTTTAAATCGTTTCCCTGAATATTTTTGTAGAAGGTGGTGTTCTGCTTTGCAAAATTCAGCAGTTGCTGAAGAGCGGCTTCACGAATCGGGAGACCTTTTTCGTATGAATTTTCTTGGATAAACTTGATTTCGTTATAAGGTTTTCTAATCGGAGATCCCTTCAGAAAATCCTTAATCCAAAAACGAGTTCTAAGGTAAAGAGCGTTCAAATCCATAATGAAATTCCAATTATTTCTGTTCCAAAACGATAGAGATAAATTTGTTTATTTGGGTAAGAATGTTGTCTGCTTCAACCCGATTTTCAAATCGAAGGAAAAGAGTTCCTAGTGAAGTGTTGGCTCCTGTAAAAGGAACAATTTCGTCGCCCGCTTTTACAATGAGTCCTTCGTTACGCACATATTTTTTGCGAAATTCCGGTTCGATATCGATGGACACGAGCTTTCCTCTTTTTGAGGAATGCAATATGTAATTGCACCAGACGCCATCATATTCGGGAGCGCAGATGTTATCCAAAGGCATGCTAAGAGCCTTCTTAATTTCGTTACGAATAAGGCTTTGTCCTGTTGCCATATCTTGCAGTTCAGCGATGCGGTTCCCGCCGCCTCGTGGACTCACTTCCATAATATAAGCCTTACCGTTAGAACAAATGCGGCTTTCCACATTGTAAATGCCTGACTTAACATGGAGCAAGTCAAAGAGGCGTTGTAATTGCGCAGTCAAATCGTCTTGAAATTTCTGTTCCATCGTTGCAGGCCAAATTTCAACAGCGGGCGTGTAAGGGTTTGCAGCATTCGTGTCAAAAAGTTGATCTGAATAAGCGGGATAAACTAGCTTTCCGTTCACTGTAAAAATATCTGCACTAGACTGCGCTCCAACCTTATCCAAAAAATCTTCGATGATGAAATTTTTGGAGAGTGAGGCGTTTAGCGCATTTTGTATTGCGGCTGCAAGGTCACTTTTATTCTCAACTTTAGTTACGCCTTTGCTTCCGGCAGAATCTACAGGTTTTACGATAACTGGCCAATTAAAATAATCAACATCTTTGAGTGCATCGTCAATATTGTTGTAACCTTTTGCGTTGGGAGAGTTGAATCCGTTTTCGAAAAGAAATTTGCGGAAAAGGGATTTATCTTGCAAGATGCATGCCGCCTTGTAACTGCATTGGAATGTCAACTTCATCTTTTCCGCAACGTATGCTGCAGAGACTACTCCTGGATCAACAGCGTGTGAAAGAATTCCGTCAATTTTTAATTCTTGAGCCGCTTTAAGAACTGCATCTTTATCGATGATGCTCACGTTCACATATTCGTCGGAAAATTTATGCGCAATGTTATTTGGTAAGTAGTCGGCGGTAATCACATAAACGCCTAGCTTGTGAGCTTCTTCAATTACAGGAAGCAAATATCGAAGCCCGCCAAGAAGCATCAGCTTTTTCATCTCTAAAACCCACCGTTTTCAAAAGCGCGCGCAATATAATACGAAGGCTCGTAAAATGCGCTGCAGTTGTAGTTGTCAATTTTTTCGCAAATCCAGCTGTTATAAATTTTTAAAATGCCATCGGCATAATCTTCGCCAGGTTGCAAAGTATCAACAATTAAACGCTGATAAACTTTACCCATTTGAAGTTCTGTCGGAATAATTTCAGCTAAAGTTTTATCCACATTCGTGATGTCAAAATTTCCGCTTTGTAAATTGTATTGAGTCGTCCATTCGTAAACAACTTCTTCGGGATTTTTACAGTGCATCACATTTGCTACACTTAACTGATGCACAAGATTTTCCTTGCCCAAAGCATTTACCACATACTTGTTGTGCTGCTTTAATTTTCGCGCAGTGCGTTCAATCATATAACACACGAAATACAAATCGTTGATAGTAATTTCTTCGTCTGGAAAATAGATGTTTTGCATCGCTTTTATTTTTTCACCACGCTTAAAATTCTTTCAACATCCGCGTCCGTTAAATCCGCAAACATTGGCAAACACAAAACGCTTGCGGCGAGTTTGTGCGCCACAGGCAGATTTTCGGGGCGAGCGCTTTCAAGTCCGCGGTAAGTGGAGAATTCGCTAATCAGCGGATAAAAATAGCGGCGTCCAAAAATATTGTGTTCTTTTAATTTTTCGTATAAAGCATCGCGGCTTGTGCCGTAAATTTGTTCGTCGATGAAAATGGGGAAATACGAATAATTGTGACGAACGCCTTCGAGGTCTTTTAAAAAGCGAATGCCTGCGGTATTTTTCAATTCTTTGCGGTAAAGGTCTGCGACATGTTTGCGCTTCGCAATGGCATCATCCACTTGACGTAAATTCAACAAACCGTAGGCGGCACGAAGTTCGTCCATTTTACTGTTAATGCCGGGAGCAATCACTTCGGTTTCACCAGCAAAACCGAAATTTTTTAAGTAGTCAATGCGTTTCTTGGTCGCTTCATCGCGGCAAATAAGTGCGCCTCCTTCGACTGTGTTGTAAACTTTCGTCGCATGAAAACTCAGCGTTGCCATATCGCCTTGATTTAAAATGGATTCACCGTTGACTTTAACGCCGAAAGCATGAGCCGCATCGTAAATGACTTTTAATCCGTATTTGTCTGCAATTTCTTGAATTTCTTTTGTATGACAAGGCGTGCCGTAAACGTGCACTGGCATAATGGCCGTTGTGTGCGGAGTAATTGCAGATTCAATTTTTTGAGGATCAATATTTCCAGATTCTTCTTCGATGTCAACAAAGACAGGCTTAATTCCATTCCACCAAAGGGAATGCGTCGTCGCGACAAAACTATAAGGCGTTGTAATCACTTCGCCTGTAATGCGCATCGCTTGTAATGCGGTAATAAGCGGAAGAGTTCCGTTGGTAAAAAGACTAATGTATTTTACGCCAAGGTATTCTGCAAGGGCTTTTTCAAGTTCCTTGTGGTAACATCCATTGTTTGTGAGCCACTTGCGATTCCAAATATCTTTGAGCATTGGAATAAAATCATCCAAAGTAGGAAGCAGTGGAGATGTAACAGTAATCGCTTTATTTTCCATGTGACCTCTGAACCATACTTAAAATCTCTTTCAGTGTACTCTTGTTGCAAAAATAACTGCTTAAAAAATAATAAAGTACACCAACACAGAATCCTACGATTAATTGCAAAAGATACTGATTTTCCAACAATAAAGAATTTACTCCTAAAATAATGCCAGCCATTATAAGAGAATTGATGAAAGTGGGAACTAAAAATTTAAGCTGCGTTCCAAGGCCTGCTTTCATTAATTTCCCCGAATAGTAGGTATTGATGTAAAGAGAGATAAATGCTGTTACAATTTTGCCTATGCACATGACAATAAGGCCTTGGGGAAGGGTTATACACAAAACGGAAATGCCTACAATTTTTTTGATAATTTCAAGTTTTAAAAATAAGTCAGACCTTCCTAAAACCTGAAGTAAATTCAAATTAATCGCATGAACAGGATACCACATCATTGAAATACAAAGTAATTGAAGAAGAATGACCATGTCTATCCATTTCTCTGTCAAAAAAGTCAACACCAAAGGTTTAGATAATGCAAATAACCCCATCATTAAAGGAAACACAATAAAAGTTGACATATTCAAAAATTTAAGATAGCCTTTTCGCATACGCTCACAGTCATCTTGCATTTTGCTCAAGATCGGAAACGAAACCCTCTGCAAAATTCGAGTAATGTTCAACGAGGGAAACTGAGCAAAATGTTCTGCTTTTGAATAACCGCCCAATTGAGCTGGAGTATAAAATTTGCCAATAATGAGTGGGTAGATGTTGTTATACGCCGTATCAATTAAGCCAGAGAGAAGTAACTTAGAACCGTAAGAAAATAAGTATTTGAATGAATCTTTTGAAAAGAAACAAGTCGGACGCCAGCGAACTAAAAACCAATAAAGCGCAGATGTAAGAATGGTACTAAAAAGGCTTTGAATAACTAACGCCCATACTCCATAACCGCGATAAGCAAAGAAAATGCCGACAATTCCAGAAAGAATGGCACAAGATAGTGAAATTTTAGCCTGTTTTTTAAAGTCAATCTGTATAGTTAGTGTAGTAGTTTGTACCGCATTGAATGATTGGAAAATGAGCCTTAGCGCAAGAACTCTGAGAACAAGAGTGAGTTCTGGCATCTTGTAAAAATCAGAAATCAAAGGTGCTGTAAAAAAGATAACGGCATAACAGACTAAGGCCATCCCAATGTTAAAAAAAAACATCGTGGCCATATCTTTTTCAGTGCGGTCAATTTTTCGGATAATCGCATTTGCAAAACCGCTATCAATAAAAGTTTGGCTAACAGCAAGGAAAATGGTGAGCATTGCAATCACACCATAATCTGCTGGAGTAAGCATGCGCGCAAGAATAATACCAAATAGAAATTGAACGCCCTGAGTAGAGAATCTTTCTATAGCACTCCAAATCACACCATGTGCAGTTTTTCTTTTTAAACTATCTGCCATATTATTTTTTAATCCTTAATAGGAATTTTCGTTTGCGCATTTTTACAATTTAGAAATATTATTACCTGACAGAAATATGAGCGAACATAACGATGGCTCAGCTTTAACTTAAATCTCCCCACTCACCCACTTTTCCCTCTTTATAATCCAATCTTTTAAACTATCAACTGCAGATTCATAACTTGTATGATAATCAACATGTGGCCAAGAATCATCACGCTCTAAAATAGGCCAACGATTTTCATCGTTTAAAACGGCTTTGTGAATTTGCGGAACCATAACATCGATAGAATCATTCATCGCTAAAAAGAATTGATGATTTTCATCCCAAAATTTTTTTACTGCGTTTTTAAATTGCTGATTTTTAAAAAGGTACTTATACCAACCATAGCGATTGACATACCAATCATAAGGAGAAGATTTTGACTTATTTGAAAGACCATACGCTAAATCAAAATCCCAAATAGGACCAAGTTTAAAAACATTTCCCAACTCTTTATGAATAAAAGTACTGCGCCCAAATGCCCCGTCTATATTTTTTGCAAATTCTTGAATCGTATAGTAATGCACAAAATTTTCTAAATCCAAAACGGTATTTAAATTTGATTTAGAATTTTTTAAAATTGATTCGAATTTATTAACTTGATTTTTTATGTTATCTAGAATTTCAATTGTTGCATCTTCAGGGAAACGCACTCGAAATTGATAATTGAGCGAACTTGTAAAATAGGGGTTATTTTTCTTTTCCGCCTCAGTTGTTTTCTCAATCAAAAAGCTCGAATCATTTTTTGCAATGTTCACGCGATCTTTGGAAACTTTAACACTTTCGGTTAGCAAATAAAGTCCCATATATTTTCGGTTTAAAAAGACTTCGACAAAAGCCATCCGCGGCGCATAATCGCCCAAAGTTTGCGCCAGTTGCAAAGTGATGAAATTTCGCAAATGCGTTTTATCGCGGAAATTTGAAATTAAAATCCATTCTTTATTTTTCGGCATTCCAAAGAGCGATTGTTTTTCTGCAAACTTGATTTTTAGGCTATACTTCGTCATCATAAAAGATGAATTGCCGTGGCCTTTAATTTTCAATTCTAACACTTCACTTTCCGGAGAATCTTTTCCGTAAATTTGTAAATGCGCAGGAATTTTTGTTTCTTTATCGCGAATCTGTTTAAAATTTTCCGTTTCTATCACAAGCCGCGGAAGTTCCGCATACGGATATTCCGAATCGTCTAATGGCAAAAAAGTTGAATCTTCTTCGGGAGAATTCCAAAAGCAGCCGACGAGAATTACGCCGAGCGCAAAAGCAATCATTGCGATTTTGAAAATTCGTTTTTGAAGATTCTTCATGGTCGATGCAAAGATAACTATATTTTGAATTGATGTTTGATTCGTCGAGCCATATAAAAATTTTTGCTCTTGTACTCTGCTTCTGTACAAGTATTTTTGCGACGGAATTTGTGCGACCTATCACGCGCCCGCATTCGGGAATTTCTCTCGGCAGCATGGCAGAGCTCCGCGATGATGTTTACAGCTTAGACGGGCGCTTTTCTGCCGAAGTCGCTTTTAACAATCGCATTAGCGTTTACAGCGATATTTCGTATCGCTTTTTCAGCTATCAATGGGAAACCGAATTACACGATCAGTTGCACGAACTTGTGGACTTGCGCGTCAACGGTTTTAATGAATCGTATTTAGGCGTTAAATTTTTTCCGATTGAATTCGTCGGGCTTGCGGTAAATTGGCGATTCGAACCGGGAGACGGCAGCCAAAACGATCGCTTTCAGCGTTTAGGAGTTGAGCCGTTGACAGTCATTCCGATTTCGGAATATTTAGAATTTGGTGCAGCACTCGGATTTTATTCGTTTATTGAACGCGATAATTTTCAGCCGGGCGATGAAATCGGCGGACAAGTTTCTTTGATTTGGAAACCCTTTTACAAATTGCAAAATCCCCGCGGACTTAAATTGTCTTATGTATTTTTATTGCGCAAGCGCATCGAAGAATCGAAAAATTTAAACATGAAAACCGCTTATCAAAAAATGGACGATGAATATGCGGGCTTTCGCATGCGAGCCGCCATCGAATACGATTTAAAATCCATTCCGCTCGGTTGCGGTTTTGCTTACGAAATGAATCGCGGCACCCTTTTCGGTTTTGAAACCGGTCACCGCATTGAATTTTTCTTCACATCAAATTGGTGAGAATTGATATGAATGTTGCACTAATTTTTGCAGGTGGCTCTGGAACGCGTATGAATACGAAAGCAAAGCCTAAACAATTTTTGATTTTGAGTGGTAGGGCAATTATTATTCATACGCTAGAATATTTTGAAAATCACCCTGAAATTGATGCAATTTGTGTAGTATGTATTGAACCTTGGATTCCTTATTTAAAAACACTTTTAGAAAAGCACAACATTTCAAAAGTCAAGTGGATTGTTCCTGGTGGATCCACGGGGCAAGAATCAATTTATCATGGAATACAAGCAATTCATGACGCAAAAATTTCTGACGATAGTATTGTGCTTGTTCACGATGGTGTGCGCCCTTTGATTACCGAAGAATTGATTACAAACTGCATTGAATGTGCAAAAGAAAATGGAAATGCAATTACGGTTGCCCCTGCTGTTGAAACCATTATTCGGACAGACGACAATAATAAAATTGCTGATATTTATAACCGAAGCTATTGCCATTTAGCGCGCGCTCCACAATGTTTTAAAGTGGGCGATTTTTATAAAGCTCATATTCAAGCGCGAAGCGAAGGCATAAATGATATTATTGATTCTGCATGCCTAATGAAACGCTATGGACATACATTACACATGGTCGAAGGTCCAACCGAAAATATCAAAATTACAACACCTATGGATTTTTATTTATTTAGAGCAATCTTTGAAGCTCGTGAAAATTCACAAATTTTTGGATTATAAAAATGGAATCTTTACACGATTTATATGTTCAAGAAGATGTTGAACAAATTGCTTTATCAAACGAAATCCCTTGGGATTTTTATTCGAATAAAACGGTTCTTATTACAGGTTCTACAGGTTTAATCGGCTCGATTTTAGTTTTTGCACTTGCATGCAGAAATCGAATGTTTAATCAAAATATTAAAATTAAAGCTCTTGTTCGAAATTTAGAAAAAGCAAAAGCTCTTTTTTCAGAAATTTTAAATTCTAAAAATTTTGAAATTGTTGTTGCAGACATCAATTCAAATTTAGATAAGGTCGGTCCTATTGATTTTATTATTCACACGGCGAGTATGACTAGCTCAAAAGATTTTGTTGAACGCCCGATTGAAACCATTGCAACTGCGATTTATGGCACACAAAATGTGCTTAATTTAGCACGATCACAAAATGTTCAGGGTATGCTTTATTTGTCATCGCTTGAAGTTTATGGTGTTCCTGAAAATAAAGTTTTAATTTCTGAAAAAGATTCAGGCTACATTGATTGCTTGCAAGTTCGAAGCAGTTATTCTGAAGGAAAACGCATGGTTGAATGTTTGTGTGCCTCTTATGCTTCAGAATATAACGTACCAGTAAAAGTGGCTAGATTAAGCCAAACTTTTGGCGCAGGCGTTGATTATTCAGATAATCGTGTGTTTGCTCAATTTGCAAGAAGTGTCATTGAAGGCCATGATATTGTTTTAAAAACAAAAGGTGAAACGCTTCGAAATTATTGCTACACAGCAGATGCCGTTTGTGCTTTGCTTATCATTTTAGCAAAAGGAAATGTGGGCGAAGCATACAATGTGGCAAATGATTCTACAGCGATTTCAATTGCCGACATGGCAAAATTTGTATGTGAAAATTTTTCAGAAAATAAAAGTAATGTTGTGTTTGATATTGCAGAAGATGCGATGAAATTAGGCTATAATCCAGTTGTTAAAATTTGCCTTGATACAAACAAATTAGAATCTTTGGGTTATAAACCTAAATACAGCTTAATGCAAATGTTTGACCGCTTAATCAAAAGTATGAAGTTAAAAAAGAAATAACCCTTCTTTTACCTTTTGATATATTTCGTATTTCGTCCTTTTCCAATCGTTGTAATCACGCCACTTTTAACCATTTTTCCTAAAATCGATTCTACTGTTGTAGCACTAACATCGGGTAAAATTTTTAAAATCTCCGCTTTAGAAATCGGCAAAAGAGAATTTAAAATAGTCGCTTCGATTCTTGCAGATTTTGTGATTTTTTTTGAATTGATCACTGCAAAACGTTTGTCTAATTCTTGATAACAAATGTATAATGTCATGAGAAAATTTTTGATGAATGGAACATAATCGTTTTGATTTTCATGCCAATTTTTAGAAGAATCTTTTAAAGATTTATAATACCAATTTTTATGGCTCTTCATCAACATGTGTGGGTGGCTTCGCCACCCTTTTTTTGTTGACTTTCGCCTAAATCAAACAAAAAAAATGGGCTATTTTCTAAAATTT
>NZ_QGHD01000032.1 GCF_003148885.1 Hallerella porci
AAATTTTAGAAAATAGCCCATTTTTTTTGTTTGATTTAGGCGAAAGTCAACAAAAAAAGGGTGGCGAAGCCACCCACACATGTTGATGAAGAGCCAAATTTTTGCGTAAAATTTTCTATGTTATGCTTAAAATGAAAACGCAGAAACAAAATATTTGGATGCTTTGTGTCGGTGCAATGTTCTTGCTCTTGGCGGCGATGCTTCCGCATTCTGCGATTTCTTCTGCGCCATGGGAAATTTCCGCAGAAAATTCTTCGGTAGAAATTGACGATTCTGCGGATAAAAATGCATCGCCAAATTACTTTGCCGAAAATAAATCTGCAGAAAATTTTTGCTTTTCTCGCCGGAATTTTTCGCCGAATTTAGGGCGACAGGATGCGGGAAATTCTCCCGATTTCTGCGGGCGATTTGTCAAAGCGTTCAAATCCAATGTGCCGTTATTTTCTGAAAATTTTTCATCCTATGTTCGTGAAAAATCATCGCATTATTATCAAAATTCCAAAGATTACTTTGTTTATCAATTAAAGCGTTTGCGCTGTTAAAAATTCTTTCTCGTTAACCATTTTCATCGGCAAAAATTTTGCTGCAATCACACCTTGAAAAGTTCAAGGCGGTGTTTTCAATTTCAAATTTTTAAAACGAGGAAGACAAAATGTCAACCACATTAGAAATGGCACACGCCCTTTATCACAATCCGCAAATCAAAATGGAAAGTTCTTTCTTTGGCTTAAGAAAGAAAATCATTTATGCGAAAACCAATTCCATCGTCGAAGGAAAATGCTTCGAATTTAATCCCGCAGAAGGCGAAAAAATTCAGCGGCTGATGGAAGCAAATGCAAATGATTTTGGCGCGATGCTTCGGCAAGAAGGCGTTCCAGAAACTTGTGAAAACGGCAATTATCGTTTGTCGCTTTGCTTCTCAAAAGATCATCAATTCGCAGCATTTCTTTTGCAGCGCTTTGTCGATTTTGAATATCGCAATTTAGGCGAAGCGCGATTTATCGAAGGCGATAGCGCCGAAGTTTATCTGCATCCTTTTTTGAAATAAATCAAAAAGCAAAATGAAAAAAGCGACTGCATTTTTTGCAGCCGCTTTATTTTTAATTTTGAAAAATGAAACTTGTAAAACCTGATTTTTATGATGCGTTTCATTGCATCGCTGATCGTTGCAGCGATACGTGTTGCGTCGGCTGGGAAATTGATGTCGATGATTTTTCGCAAGAATGTTATCGTCATGTCGGCGGAAAATTGGGAAAGAAATTGCAAGAAAATATTGTCGATGGACATTTTCAATTGTTGCCGGGCGATCGTTGCCCTTTTTTAAATTCAAAAAACTTGTGTGAAATTTTTACGCAGTTGGGCGAAGATTCTTTGTGCGATATTTGCAGAGAACATCCGCGATTTGTTGAAGTTTATGGCGATGTTATGGAACGCGGACTTGGGCTTTGTTGCGAAGAAGCGGTTCGTCTTTTATTTTCAAATTCTTTGCCGTTGCAATTTGTTGAAAGCGAAATCGATGAAATCGAAGATGAATTGAACGATGAAGAAAAAAGAGAACGCGATCAAATTTTTGAAGAACGCCGGAAAATTTTTCAAACGTTATCCGATGAAAAAATTTCATTTGACGCGCGGATTGAAAAAGTTTTTCCCGATGCAAAAAATTTTCGATTTTTCCCTTTTCCAAATGCAGAAAATTTTGAAGCATTTTTGTCGTCGCTAGAAAGTTTTGGAAGCCCGTGGGAAATTGCGCTCAAAAAAAATAAACCAGAAAATTGCAAAAGAAGAAATTTCGGATGCGGGATATTTCACCGAAGCGGAAAGCGTGAAATTGCTCAGCTATTTGATTTACAGGCATTTTGCGAAGTCACTTTACAGCGGAAGAAAACGCGGAAAACTTTTGTTCGCTTTTTTCTTTTGGAATTTAGCGCGGCTTTTTTCAAATGAGCTTGCTGCGGTTGATACGCAGTCAAAAAATTTTACAGAAAAAGAAATTCAAAAAATAAAAATTGACACGGTAAAAATTCTTTCAAAAGAATTTGAATATTCCGAAGATGTGATGGAAATCGTAGAAGCGGAATTGGAAAAATTTTCGGGCGCTGCAAAATAAAATTTATGCTATTTTTAGAAAATGAAATCGCAAAAACTATCTCTTCTTCTCTCGATTACGGAACCGTTCTCGTTAAAAAAAGACACTTGGGATTCTGCATTTTCGCAAATCGCAAAAGAGATAAGAAAATTATTGGAATTGGATAAATTCAAACTTTCGCTTTATCTTTCGGGAAAGGTTGCAGAAGTTTGGAATAAATTGAATATCGCCGATGTCGTTTATATGCGCTCCGCAATTCGCGAAGGAAATTTGGAAATTCTCGGCGGCGGATTTTACGATGCGATGCTTCCGCTTTTTCCAACGCGATTGCAAAATTTGCAATTAAAATCGCATATTCAGTTAATGGAAAAAATTTTCCAAGATGAACCGATTGGCTATTTTAATTCGCCGATGGCGTGGGAAATTGGATTAACTGAAGTTTTAGCCAAGCAAGGTTTGCGATACACTCTCGTTTTGGAAAAAAGTTTGCAAGATGCATTGGGAAGAGCGACGCGGGTGACGGGATGGTTTACCGCGGAAGATCGCGATTCTGTCATGCAACTTTTCCCGGTCGCCGAAGATTTAAGTCAAGCGCTTTTGCTTTCGCCTTCTTTTTTACAAGCGAAATTAGAATCGATTGAAAAAATGGATGCGCCGTGGATTGCTGTCGAAGAAGTTCCTTGCGAAAACGCAGAAACGATTTCACAATTTTTTGAAAAGCTTCGCCAGAATTTATCGCATTTTCCATTTCAACTGTGGCCAATTTCGCACTGGCTCGATGAAGCGTCTGGTGGAAAAGTCAATTTGATGAGCGATGTTGGAAAAACTCTCGGACTGCCCGCGGGCTCGCATAGTTGTCGCGAACTTTTGCTGCGCCGTCCCGAAGCAGATTTTATGCACAAATCGCTTCTCGTCGCAAATTCACATGCCGAAGCACTTTTACCAGAAAAAGAATTGCGTGCGGTGCAAGAAAAAATTTTGCCGTTAATGGCGAAAGAATATTACGCAGATCTTTACGACAATCGCGGTGTGCGCAGTCCTCTTGTGCGGTGGAATGGAAACCGCATGATTATTGAAGTTGAAAAAGAAATTGAAAAACTCGCAAAATTAGAAGGCCGTCGTGTTGAAGTTTCGGATTTTTTACGGACGGGAAATCGTCAAATTTTAGTGAACAATTCGAAGATTCAATTCTTGCTGGAACAACGTTCGGGCGCTTCGCTGCGGTCGCTGATTTTTAAACCTTCTCCAGTGAATTTGGTCAATGCATTTCAACAAAGCGGTGATGTGCCGCGGGCTTTCGTCGATCATTTGCTTTCGCCTTCTTTAACCGATGCGCAGCAATTTGAATCGGCGTTGAACGATGGCCAAGGCGTTCTCGCAGAACCTTATGAATATCAAATCGAAAGGAAAGAAGATATTTTAGCGGTTCGGATGCGTTCGGAACAAATTGCAAATGTCGCGGGAAGCGATCATGTTTTGCACATCGATAAAAATATCAGCCTTTTGGAATCGGATTCGGAATTGGAATTTTCGTATGCGATTTCCAATGGAACATTTGCAAGTCTCGAAGGTTATTTTGGAACGGAATTGAATTTAGGCGTTCGCAATTTTGAACAGCGCCGTGCGTATACATTAAAAATTGATGGCAATAAAATTTCCGCAGAAACGCCGTTCCCGTTTTTGTATCCCGAAGCGTCGGAAATTTTGATTAAAGACGGATTCCTTTCTCACGCATTTCGGTTCCGTTTTTCGAAGCCCGCAAAAATTCTTCTCAGCTGGATGATGGGCTCGCAAGATACGGCCGCGCCGACTGTAAAACAAGGCGTTCGTATGTTTTTCTTCTGGAATTTAAAACTTGCGTCCGCGGCAGAAGAAAATTTGAAAATTCGCGCAGCCTTTTCGAAGCGGGGGATTTTCGGATGAACGCAGAACAAATCGATCTTTTCGTCGAAGAAATTCCGCACGGCGTTTACATTCGCATTAGTGGAACATTTGGATTTACGCAGTTAGCACCTCTCCGCGAAAAAGTGATGAGCCTTCTCAAAGGTCCGGGAAAAATTTTCTTTTTAGATGTGGACAAAGCGCGTTTTTGCGAAGAAGAATACATCACGCTTTTTTTGAATTTTTTGGAAAAAAGCAAAGAGAAAGATGCGGAATTGGTTTTAGTTTTTTCGGGCGAAGCGAATAAAAAATTTTTCAGCGCTTATGCACACGTTTTTACGATTACGCAAAATTGGAAAACGTATCATCAGACGGGAATTTTAGGCGCGCTTCGCGCCGTAGGCGTTTCGTATAGCAAGCAAACGGGAATTCGTTTGAGTCCGATTATCGCAATCATTTTGCTTTTAATTCTCGCGGGTTGGTTCTTTACTTTGTATGGAATGATTCGCAGTCAAAATGCAGAATTGCAATTACGCGAAACGCGTCTTCTCGAAATGGACGAAGAATCGCAGCGTTTGCAAAGTGAACTTGATTATTTGCAATCGGTAATTGGACCGCTAAAAAATTTAGGTTTAGTTGTCGATTCTACAACATCCAAAAAATCCGAAGCGCGCATTCGCAGTTGGACGAAATATCTCGACCGTTTAGAGGAACGTCGGCGTGAAAGATAATGTGCGATTATCTTCGATTTCGTCGGGAATTTTTTTAACGCTCTTTGCGTTAATTCTCGCCACATTCGCGGGCGCGTGGGCGTATCATTTGATTCAATCAAAACGCATCGCTGCCGAAGAAATTCGTTTGCGAAAAGATTTGGCTGACGGAAATCGTTACCGTGCTTGGACTTTGGATTACGCACAAATTTACCTCGCCCTCGACATTCTTTCTAAAAATCGGATGACGCAAAATCAAAAGTTCAAATTGAGCGAAGAAATTTGGATGATTTCTCGCAATTATGGATTTGATCCGCTGCTAATTCCGTCGATTGTTTTTCAAGAGAGCAAAGGAAATCCTAACGCCAAAGGAAGATTTCGCAGCGGCGCAGAATCGGGAGCTTATGGCTTAATGCAATTAAAAGTGCCGACGGCGCAAGCGATTGGAAAACGTTTCGGAATTTCTGTCGAAAGCGCAGAAGATTTAATGCGTCCTGAAGTGAGCATTATCGTGGGCAGTGCTTATTTGATGCGACTTGTCGGGCGTTACGGTAATTTGAAAAAGGCGATTATCGCTTACAACATCGGGCAAGGTGGCGTTGACGCAAAAATTCGTTCCCGAGAAGCGATTCCAACATTTTATTACGAAGAAGTTTTGGCGAAATATCGGAAATTAAAGCGCCTTGTCTCAGAACGGCTAGGTGAAGGCGCACAGGATTTCTAAATTCTAAAAAATGATACTTCGAATCGTACCCTTTTTGCTCATCGCTATCGCTTTCGCTGCGGAAGTGCGTTACGATTGTGAAGGTTTTGTGGAACGCGGACTTTCGATGGATCCGCTTCTTGCCGAATCGCGGTTTACAACAGAAGCCAAAAAAAATAAAATCCAAGAAATTAAAGCCGCGGCGATTCTTTCCAAATTTGAAGTCACGATGATGGTTGGATCCGCGCCCGGTTTAAAAGAAGATGTGGATGATTGGGGCGATACCGTGGACACGTGG
Organism: Hallerella porci; assembly: GCF_003148885.1. Classification (NCBI taxonomy): domain Bacteria; kingdom Pseudomonadati; phylum Fibrobacterota; class Fibrobacteria; order Fibrobacterales; family Fibrobacteraceae; genus Hallerella; species Hallerella porci. Next base: position 5,679 of record NZ_QGHD01000032.1, read on the forward strand.
GACTTTACCAAAATGGGGCCATTTTTTGGAACAGAAGTGCGCGCAATTCAGCCGTTAAATTATGGGCAATATAAAGTCGGCAAAAAAGCAGCCGAAGCGGATTTGCGCCAGCAAGAAATGGATGTGGTTTCCAAAGAGCACGATAAAAGTGTAGAACTGCAATCGTATTATTACAATTATTTGCTCGCTCTCGAAATGAATCGCTTAGTGCAAGATGCGCAAAAGCAAATGGACCGCGCCGAAGAAAAATTAGAAGAAGCGTTAGACGATGACGATGCGAATGTTTCGCAAACGGATTTGCTCAAACTCAAAGCGGGGCGGCATACATTAGACGAAGCGGTCATCGATGCAGAAAGCGGCATGGAACGGGTGAAGCTCGCTATTCGATTTTCTCTCGGGCTTGATTCCTCGGAAACATTTGCATCCATCGATACCGTTCTCGCAGAACGCTCCGAATATTTTCCGAGTTTAGAGGAAGCGAAAGCGATTGCAGCGCAACATCATCCCGATTTGAAACGTTTGAATGCGGGCTTGAATGCGCGGCAGTATCAATTAGAATTAGCCGAAGCAAAACTCGGTCCGCACTTTTTTATCATGGGTGAATTTAGCTACGTAAAATCGTGGGCGGGGAATCGCACCGCTGTGCAAAAAAATGCTTTTGCGCAAGATGCAGTCAATAAAATCACCGGTATGATCGGCTTCGGCGTTCGCTACGATTTGAATTTTTGGAATAGTTGGAGTTCTTATGTTTCTGCGCGGACAGAACTTCGCGGACTTAAACTCAAAGAAAATTATGCGTCCGAAGGCATTTTGATGAAGCTCGAAGAACAGTATGTGCAGACGACGGGTGCGAAGCGAAAACTCGAAAGTCTGCGGACGAGTTTGCGGGCGAGTGAATCCATTTTAAAAAGTGCTGCGATGAAGTACGATTTGGATCCGTCAAATACAAGCGAATTGGTTTCGGCTTACACCGATAATCTTCAACTTCAAAAAGCTTATTACTTTGCAGTTTGCAAATACAATATCGCATTTGCCGAACTGATTAGTCGGATGGGACTTTCCTTGTCCGAATATCATCAACTCTATCCGGGAAAATAGCTTATGAAAATTCAAGCTCTCCTTACCGCTTTAGCGCTTTCGTTTACGGTGGCATTTGCCGCCGATCCGGTGCAGGCGATTTCGAAAAACGATAAAGAATTGCAGACTCTTCTGAAGAAGAAAAGCCTTTCGAAAAAAGACAATGAACGCGTGAAAGGTCTTTTGAGCGATGTCTTCAACTTTAAACTTCTCGCGGAAAAATCTTTGCCCAAAGAAACGTGGAGCGGTTTGGATGAAGCTTCGAAGACTGCGTTTGCTACGGAATTCCAACGCATGGTTCGCAATTCAAGCGCAAAGCGTTTGGAAATGTATCGCACCGATAGCACGATTTACGAAGCGCCGAAAATGAAGAAAAATAATACCGAAGCCAATGTGACTGCACATCTTTGGTACAAAGGAAAGGAATCGGTTCTCGTTTACAAGATGAGCCTTGTCGATGGCGTTTGGATGGCTTGGGATTTAGTCATCGACGATCTTTCTACAGCGCGCAATTACAAAGAACAATTTGCGACGATTTTAAAAACAAAAACGTTTGCCGATTTATTGGAAATCGTGAAGAAAAAGGCTGACGAAAGCGAAGAATGATCTTCGACGTCATCGTCATCTTGGTGACAATTCTCGTCGGTGGACTTTTACTGTTTCCGGTAAAAGTCCGTTTTTTGTTTTGTGGAAAGAAGAATGGAAGTCAATTAGAAGTTCGTCTTTTTCGCAAGAAAATTTTTAGCACCGAAGAAGAATCTCCCGAAGAAAATGAGGAAAACGCAGAAAAATCAAGCGAAGACGAAGAAAAGGAAAGTCGTGACGATGATTTCGATGCGGAAAATCCTTGGAAAAAAGAAGATGATAGTGTAAAAAAGAAAGCTCCTTCCGAAAAGGATGCTACTGTAAAAAAGGAAGAAAGTGTAGAAAAGAGAGCGACTCCGCCCGCAGCCCCGAAAGAAAAACAAAATCCACCAGTCAAAAAACAGAAAAAGAAAAAATCCAAAAGAGCGAAGAAAAAGTCAGCGAGCTCGGATCGAGAATTTTTAACCATTCTCGCCGAAAAGAAATTTAGCCGAAAATGGATTCGCGAACTCATTCGCGTCGGAAAAGCATTTTTCAAAATTTTTCAAGGAAAGTTTGAACCGACGACAGTTGAAGGCATTCGTTACGAAGACGATTATTTGTGGATGGGCTATTTGACGGGTTCGCTCAATTTTTTAAGCGGAACAATTCCGCTGCTTGAAAATTGGGAATTTCACGCCGATTGGACGGGTGATAGACCATTTAAAATTGAAGGCAGTTTTATCGCAACATTTTCCGTTGCACGTGTATTAGGCTTTTGTCTTGTCTGTGGAAAATCCATTATCGAAGTCGTTTCTTTGTATTTTTGGAATCGTCACCGTTATCGAAAAAATCCCGAATGCATTCGCCTTGTTTTTTGGCGCAAATGGATTGTGCGATTTTTTTCTTCGTAAGAGGTCTTTATGCAAAATTTAACTGTGGAACGTTTGCTTTCTCGTTTAGGATTTGGAACGCGCAAAAATTGCCGCGCTTTAGTGCGTTCGGGTTTGGTGAAAATTGCGGGAAGAATTGTAGAAGATCCGTTTGAAGAATTGTCGGAAAAGCCCGCGACAATTACGGTTAATGACGAAGAAATTTCCACGGTCGAAGAATTGTATTTGATGCTCAATAAACCTTGCGGACTTGAATGCAGTCATCAGCCTCGCGATCATGAATCGGTTTTTAGCATTTTCCCGGAACGCTTTTTAGAAATGGAATTGAATTGCATTGGGCGCTTGGATGCGGACACGCATGGACTTTTACTTTTTTCCAATCAAGGTCAATTTATTCATCGCGTGGAAAGTCCGAAAAAAGGCATGCTGAAAACATACGAAGCGAAGTTAGCGCGCCCGATTACCGATGGGCAAATTCGTCTTCTCAAAGAAGGCGTGCAGCTCAAGGGCGAAAAGAAACCATTCATCGCCCGCGAATTGGAAAAAGTTTCGGAAACGGTTGTGCGCATTTCAATTGCCGAAGGAATTTATCACGAAGTGCGTCGTATGTTCGCAGCGGTTTCCAATCACGTCGAAGATTTAGAGCGCATTTCGATTGGGGAAGTAAAATTAGACCCGCAATTAAAACTCGGCGAATGGCGATTTTTAACCGCCGAAGAAATTCAGCGGATGAAAAATTAAAAAAGGCGCTCGAAACGAGCGCTTTTCTGTTTGCTTTTTGAAAATTTTAGAGCGCTTCGATTTTTTGTGTTGCGCTGCGATTTTCGTTTGCTTGTTGAATTGCTTCAGAAGCGGCTATCGCCGATTTGAGTTCTGCGGAGAATTTAAATGTCGGCATTAAACGCGACTGCAACAAAACCGTTTCGCCGGTTTTGGGATTTCGAGCGGGACGCGATTTGCGTTCTTTGTTGACGAATGTACCGAATCCGCGGATCTCGATGGAATTCCCTTCGGAGAGGGATTCGCCAACGAGGTCCAGGAGTTGTTCCACAACAACACGCACTTTGCTTTTGACAAAGCCCGTCGAGCTTGTCACGCGATGAATTAAATCTTGTTTTGTTACGTTTGCCACGCCCAAAATATAAGAACGTGAGCGGAAAAAATCTACTTTTGAACGGCAAAATTTTGCATTTTTCGTCGCTTAATCGTTGGCTATTTCGTGGACAAGTGTGAATAAATGTTGAAAACCGAATTTCAGTTTGCAAATATCCGCGTTTCTCCGTGCACGGTGCTTTCTCCGATGGCGGGCGTAACCGATGCGCCGTTTCGTCGCTTGTGCCGCGTTCTTGCGGGAAATCGCATGGGGCTTCTCGTTTCGGAATTTGTTTCGACCGATGGCACGTCACCTTTTGTTTTGAAGAATCATAAACAGCTTAAATTTTATCCCGAAGAACGTCCGTTTGGCATTCAAATTTTCGGACGGAGTCCGGAACGGATGGCGTATGCAGCGCAGGTTTTGGAAACATTAAAACCCGATTATATCGAAGTGAATGCGGGTTGTCCCGTGCCGAAAGTAGCGGGGAAAGGCGGTGGCGCAGGACTTCTAAAAGATTTGCCGCGGCTGCAAAAAATTTTAGCCGAAGTGAAAAAATCCATTGCGATTCCGATGACTTTAAAATGTCGCATCGGCTGGGATGAAAATTCCATCAATGTTATGGAAACTTTGAAAATCGCCGAAGGCGAAGGCGCAGACATGTTAACGGTGCACGGCAGAACGCGTGTGCAGGGCTATAACGGATTTGCCAACTGGGATTTAATCGGGCAAGTCGCTGCTGCGGCAAAAATTCCAGTCGTCGGAAATGGTGACGTTTCTAGTGTGCAATTCGCTTTGGACTGTTTGGAAAAATATGCGATTTGTGGCGTTTCCATTGGACGTGGCGCCATGCATAATCCATGGCTTTTTGGAGAAATTGCGGATGCCTTAGAAGGAAAATTGCCTCGGAAAATTTCGGCAAAAGAAGTCTGCGAAATTTTTAAAATCTATTACGGCTTTATGATGGACGAAAATACTTCAACGCCGTTCGGCGCACTCGGCCGATTGAAGCAACTTGCAGCAAGACTTTGCAAAGGTTTTGAACCGGATTCTTCTGAATTCCGACAACGCGTTCTCACAAGTCAAAGTCCCGAAGAACTTTTTGAAAATGCAGGACGCTTTTCTGAATTTGCACAAAGTAACGGTATCACATTTACGCCGGAACGCTTGGTCAATTTAAACGGTCGCAAAGAAGATACGGTCTCGTTCGAACGGCAGTTTAAATAATCATTTTTTGAATTTGCGCCAATCGCCGAATTCAGAAATGTCGAGGGCATTTTTGAATTGAGCGCTGTCTAAAATTTGCGTGTCGCCGACAAATCCTAAAATATTTTCACCGTTTTCGAGCTTTAATTTTCCAATGCTTAATGGCGATGAAATTTGTTGAATAAATTTTGAAAAGTCGTTTGCGGTCATCGCATAAATTTCAACATAAAAAGAATTTCCTTTTTCATTTTCGCCTAAACTTTTCGCATAAATTAACGCGGGCTTTTTGATTCCTTTGTCTTCGAAGGCAAACATTTTATATTCGGAAGCCGTTTTTGTGGCGCAAATAAATTCTGCATTTTGCAGTTGAAAATGCAGCGGCTCGCCTTTTAAATGGGCGCCGCAGACAGCGATTTGAATTTTTTCGTCGCAATCATTTTCGTCTTGCATTAAATAAGATTTTACTTTATCGGCGACATCGAGCAATTTAAAATCATCGAAAGCGCGCCCGACCAGAGTGACTCCAAAAGGAATTCTTGATTTTTTTTCGTCGTTTAAATTCACAAATCCCGCGGGAATTGCAAGCGCTGAATAATCCAACAAATTCATGTAATTGGTGTAGTAACCTAAATTCGAATTGAGTTGAATGGGATTTTTTAAAACTTCTTCGGTCTTATAAATTGTGCCCGCCGTTGGTGTGAGCAGCACGTCGACTTTTGAAAATTCTAAATCGGCGATTTTCTTTTTCTCTTGCAACGCATGAAATCCGTCAAATACAGAAGACGGATGCGGCGTCTTTTTCGGGCAAATAATTTCTTTTGTCACCGGATAAATTTCACTCGGATGTTCTTCGATAAATTTTCCGACAGCTGCGTAACGCTCAAAAACCCAAGGGCCTTCGTAAAGTAAACGCGCGGCTTCTAAAAATGGAGTAAAGTGAATGACGACTTTTTTCCCGCCCGCATTTTCAAATGCTTTCACCGTTTTTTCGAATGCTTTTTTATAAGAATCATTTCCAAAGAAATTTAATTCGGATTCTTCGGGAACGCCGAAAGTCCAATTTTCATTTAAGCGTTCGGCTTTTCCGTTGGGCAAATTCCACGGGGCGCATCTCGAATAAGCGTCATCAAAATCTTCTTTGGTTGCCAAGTTTAAAAGGGTGCGCGCATCGTGATGATTCAAGGCAAAAATGGATACGCAATCTAAACTTTTGCAAGCGGGAATGACGCCGTTTGCGCTTAAAATTCCGCGCGTAGGTTTTACGCCGACAAGATGATTGAAAGCCGCAGGAACGCGCCCGGAGCCTGCTGTATCGGTGCCGAGAGAAAAACTGCAAAGGTGGTAAGCAAGTGCTGCGGCAGAACCGGAACTTGATCCGCCCGAAATATATTCGGGAGCAAATTTATTCGGAATGGTTCCGTAAGGGCTTCGAACGCCGACGAGTCCTGTGGCAAATTGATCCATATTGGTTTTGCCCATCGGAATTGCGCCGAGTTCAATCAATCGATTGACGACAAAGGCTGATTTTTGGGGCGTGTAAGCGTATGCGGGGCATGCTGCTGTACTTTTAAAACCTTTGCAATCGATATTGTCTTTTATCGCAAAAGGAATTCCGTAAAGGGGCAAATCGTCGGGAGATTTTCCTTCGAGATTTTTGAGATAACTTTCTAATTGTTGTGGCGTGCTTTTTGAAATCCAAATGGTACTGGGAGCTTTTTCAATCGCAATTTGCAAAGTAGAAATGACTTCGCGCGGAGTTCGAGTGTGATTGCGATATGCGGTTAAAAGAGAAGAAATTTCGAGATTCATAAAAGCCTCGCTTGGATTTACTTTGTAAAATTATTTTATAAAGTAAAATATTTTTTGTGGAAAGGGCGAAAAATTCGCGGAAAATTGCAGATAAAAAATATGCAGTGAGGGAGAAGAAAATTAAGTGTAAACTTGCGGACAAATATGTAAATGTATGAATGAAATAGCAACAAAAATGTTGCAATAAAAACAAAAAAAGAATATGACGAAATCGATTACAAAGTCGAAAATTAAAAATTCAAAAAGTGATCTTCGGCGATTTTAGCGAGTCCGCTAAAATATTCTTCAATCGGATTGGGAATAAATTCTAAGCGCGGGCGGTAGGGACGTTTTAAATGATTTCGAATTTGCACTTCTAAATTTTGCTTCGCCAGTTCTTCGGCAAAGCCGCCTGTAAACACGACGACGGCGGGATCTAAAAAGACAATGCTCGATAAGAGAATTTGCTTAATCGGCGGGAAAGCCGTTTTAAAAGAATCGAAAATTTCTTTTTGTTTGCTGCGGTCAAAGGCGAAAGGATAGCAAGAAAGTTCACCGGCGAGATTGGTGCTTCCGTGCAAAATTTTTCCATCGGTTAAAAATCCTCCGGCGGGCGGATTTCCTTTGGGAACAAACAAAATCGCGACATCTTTTTCTTGATGATTTTTCTCGGAATAGCCGAGGGCGATTGTGTTCATATCGTTTTCGACGTAAACGGGAAGGCCGATTTTCTGCGAAAGTTCTTTGCTTAAATCGATGCCGTCTAATTCTGGAAAATCGGAAAATTCAACGACGCCGTTGCAAACGCCGCCTTGAATGCCGATGGTAACGATGCGAATTTCGGGATTGCTTTGCAAAAGTTTTAAAATGCGATTGGAAATGGCGCGGACATGAATCCGTTTTTCTTTAAATTCGCCGGCGCCGTGAATTTCGCCTAAGGCATCGATAATGCGATAAGAAAGAATTTCAGCTCCGCTTTCGGAGATAGCGTAGAGGCAAAGAAATTTGACTTTTTTTGCATTGTAGCGATAAGACATAGCGGGGCGCCCGCCATTTGATGTGCGAAAATCTTCGGCGATGACTTCGTCTTTTTCGACGAGTGCATTTAAAAGATAACCGCAAGCGGCAACGGTTAAGCCTGTTTCTTTGGCGAGTTCAGGCTTTGTAATCGTTTTGTGCTGCAGCAAAATTTGCCGTATTTTTTTTGTATTCTCATTTGCCATGCGTAAAACCTCAAAACGGAATTTACAATTTTGTCTTAACTTTATAAAATAATTTTATAAAGTTGTCAAGAGTCAAAATCAAAAAAAATTTTAAAAATTTTAAAGTGGGGAAATTTGCGTAAAATCGCCAAACTCATGGAATTTGGCACTGTTTTTGCTTTTAGAGTTGCAGAACATTTTTCAAGCGAGGTCAATATGAAATTGTTCAAATTCATCGCCGCTGGCGCTTTGGCTTTTGCCGCTTCCCTCTATGCGGATAAACCGGTTCTAAAAATCGCATACAGCGATTGGCCTGGTTGGACTGCTTGGGAAATCGCGGATAAAAAAGGCTTCTTTAAAAAACATGATGTGAATGTGAAACTCGAATGGTTTGATTACGGTCCTTCGATGGATGCATTTGCTGCGAAGAAAGTGGATGCGGTGGGCGTTGCGAATGGCGACGCAACTGTGTTAAATGCAACGGGTGCAAGAAACGTCACCATTTTGATTAACGATTACAGCAATGGTAACGATAAAATCGTCGGCGCTCCGGGAATCAAATCGATTAAAGATTTGAAGGGCAAAAAAGTGGGCGTTGAAATTGGCTGTTTGTCTCACGCACTTTTGATTAACGCACTTGTTAAAAATGGACTCAAAGAATCCGATGTGACTCTTGTGAATATGCCGACGCATCAAGCGGTGCAAACTTTGGAAAGTGGCGAAGTTTCTGCCGTTGTCGCGTGGGTTCCGCATTCGGTGAATGCACTCGAAAAAGTGACAGGTTCTAAGGAACTTTACACAAGTGCAAACGAACCCGGAATTATTTACGATGTGCTCGCAGTTTCGCAAGAATCGTTGATGAAATATAAAGACGAATGGGCGAAAGTCGTTGCGGCTTGGGACGATGTCGTCGCTTATATGAATGACCCGAAAAATAAAAAGGAAATGGTGAAAATTTTAGCAGATCGCGTTGGCATTTCTGAAACGCAATATGCAAAATTTATCGGCGGCACGCGTTTTTTACGCTTGAGTGAATCGGTGAAATTCTTTAACAAAAACGATAACACTTACAAATCCATTTATGGATCGAGTAAGCTCATCGATGACTTCTTTGTGAAAAACAAAGTCTATGATAAATCCGTTGATACAAAGCGTTATATCAATTCTTCGTTCACAGAAGATTATCTGAAAAGTGCAAAGTAAACCTCATTAACTTGGAATGCAGAACATGAACTGTCCTATAGGAATTCGGAAAGATCTCGGAAAAAAAGGAACGATGCTTTTAGCGGTGCTTTCCTTTGTGATTCCGCTTGCGGTATGGTGTGCGGTGAGTTATGTGCCGTTCATCTATCATCCGCTTGTGCAAATTACGGATGCCGGAGGCAGCATGTTCTGCGAGCCAGGTGATGAAATTGCAAAAGAAAATTTTGCCGAAGAAAATGCGACGTTAATTTCTGCGGGCGAAAAGCCGATGAAAGGTTTTCGCGTGAATCCTGCGTATTTGCCGGCTCCGCACGAAGTAGCGACTTCTTTGGTGATGGCATTTAAAACACCGCCGAAAAGAGATGGCGATGTGTGGTTTCACGAAAGCATTTTACATTCGGTGAAAATCGTTTTCTTGGCATTTTTCTTGTCGAGTTTATTCGGACTTCCTCTTGGAATTTTAAGCGGCTCTATTCCGTTCTTCGAAAAATTGACCGCTCCGTTTATCGAATTTTTCCGCTATTTTCCGGCGCCCGTTTTTAGCGCGTTAGCCGTTGCTGTTTTGGGAATTAACGATGCGCCAAAAATTGCAATCATTATCATCGGAACATTTTTCCAACAAGTGCCGATGCTTGCTGCGACAACGCGAAGAGCGGATCCTGCTTTGACCGAAGCTGCGCGGACTCTTGGCGCATCTCCGATTCGCGTGTTGATGAAAGTGATTATTCCAGAAGTCGCTCCGAAAATTTACAAGGATATGCGAATCCTTTTAGGTTGGGCGTGGACTTATTTAATCGTCGCCGAAGTCGTCGGCACAAGTTCTGGAATTACTTGGTTTATCAATCAACAAGCGAAATATCGGAACTTTGACAATGTGTATGCTGCGATTGTCATTCTCGGAATTATCGGACTTGGCTGCGATTTGATTTTGTCCAAAATCGGCAAAGACTTGTTCGCTTGGGAAGATGGTCGCGTTGGATTTTTAACAAAAGTGCGAACGGAAATTACTGCGCCCAAAAATTATGTGTTCAGTTTTCGTTTGACCGAAGAAGAAAAAGAATTGAAGGAAAAGAACCATGGAAAACTCTGAATTCATTTTGGAAGCGAAGAATATCGTCAAAGAATTTGACGAAAGCGACGGCAGTATTCACCGCGTTTTAGACGGAGTTTCTTTTGGCGTCAAGCATCGCGAATTTCTTTCGATTATCGGACCTTCGGGCTGCGGAAAATCAACGCTGATTCGAATTGCAGCGGGACTTGAAACAGCGACATCGGGAAAATTTTTCTTGGATGGAAAAATGGTCTCGGGAACTGGCGCAGAACGCGGTATGGTTTTCCAAAAGTATACGCTTTTTCCGTGGCTTTCTGTCAAGCAAAATGTGATGTTCGGTTTGGAATCGATTGGCTACGGAAAAGATGAAGCCGAAGAAAGTGCGTATCAATGGCTGCAAATTGTGGGCTTAGACAAGTACGCTAGTTATTATCCGAAGCAACTTTCGGGCGGTATGCAACAACGCGTTGCCATCGCGCGTGCTTTAGCCCCGCAACCGCGCGTGCTTTTGATGGATGAACCGTTCGGCGCTCTCGATGCGCAAACGCGTTCGCAAATGCAAAAGTATTTGCTCGAAGTTTGGAAAAATATCGACATCACAATTTTATTTGTGACGCATGATTTGGACGAAGCGGTTTTTCTGTCGGACAGAATTTTAACTCTTCAAGCGAATCCGGGCAAAGTAAAAGAAATGGTGACGGTAAATGTACCGCGCCCGCGGACAGAAGAAAGTTTGTTCTTGCCAGAATTTGTCACGCTTCGAAAGCACGTTGAAGATTTAATTCATCCGGTTTCCGAAACAAAACCGCAAGAAGAAAAGTTTAACATCATCAACATGGTCGGCAAAAAGAACGCCGCCAAATAAAACTTAACGCTAGAGGTAAACTATGACAGAATCTGTTTTAACATCGAAAGTCATCGCAGGTGGCTGGAATTATTCGCGCATCGTAAAGCGCGGACAAAAAATTCGCTTGACCGATTTGGAAGGCGGCGCAAACGCTTCGCTTTTGTGCTACAACGCAAAAAATTTTACGGAACGTTTTAATTTAGGCGACACTTTAAAAATTCAACATGTTTGCCGCTTAACCGAAAATTGCTGCCTTTATAGCGATATGGGGCGCATTCTTTTAAGCATTGTAAAAGATACCGTGGGGTGGCACGATCCACTTTGCGGATGCACTCATGCCAATTTGATTAAAGAACGTTTTGGTGTGCACGACTATCAACACTATCGCAATGATTTTTACAGAAACGGTTACGATTCTTTGCTTGTTGAAATTGGAAAATATGGCATGACGAAACGCGATTTTACGGAACTGGTAAATTTCTTTTCGAAAGTCGTTGTGACATCGGACGGCAAAATGACTTTTGTCGAAAATAATTCAAAGCCGGGTGACTTTGTAGAACTTCGCGCTGAAATGGATACGCTTGTCGTCATTGATACCGGAATGCATCCGTTGAATCCTTCAAAAGAATATTTGCGCAAGCCTGTAAAGATTGAACTTTTGAGCTGCGATTATTCGACAATTAACGACCCTTGTTTTACTTGGTGCCCCGAAAATACGCGCGGATTTATTAACACCGCGGATTACAATCTTTAAGGAGCGTTCAAAATGGTAACGGAATTTTTAGAAAGTAAGTTAGACGAAAAAAACGCTGTTTATGTCGAAGATGTTCCCGCTGGAGAAGGCTGGTTACACTTAATTAAAAAAGGGCAAACTTTTCGCATTTTAGACCTTGAAGGAAATCAAGCCGTCGATACTTTATTTATCAACGCTAACAATCCCGAAGAACGTTACAGCGTGCAACAAACTGTGCAACGTCAAGCTAACTGCTTAGTCGGTGTCGGCACAAAGCTTTATTCCAATGATGATAATCCGATGCTTACTGTTGTTGCCGATACGTGTGGCGATCACGATACATTGGGAAGCGCTTGCTCTTGCGAAAGCAACACTTGCCGTTATGATTTGACGAAGCGTTATATGCACGCTTGCCGCGAATCTTTCTTAAAAGTTTTACTCGCGAAAGGTTTGGACAAACGCGATCAAGTAAACAACTTAAACTTTTTCATGTATGTGCCTTTTGATGAAAAAGGAAATTTGAATTTTGCAGACGGCATTTCAAGCCCGGGAAAATATGTGGAAATGAAAGCGGAAATGGATGTTTATGCGGTCGTCAGTAATTGCCCGCAATTAAACAATCCGTGTAACGCTTACAATCCAACGCCTGTTCGCATGATTATTTGGGACTGAGGTAATTATGAATAGCAAATTAAAAGAAAGTCCGCGCAAAATTGAAAACGCCGTTTACGATGTGACTGTTTATGCGGGCGAAGGCAAAATGCTTCCGCTGAAAAAAGGACAAGTGCTTCGCTTAATTGATGTCGAAGGAAATCAATCGGGCGATGTGCAAATTTATAATGCGCACGATACCGGCGAACGTTACAGCGCACCCAATACAATCACCAATCAAGCGAATACGATGATTGAACTCGGAACTGTTATTTATTCAAACGATAACAATCCGATGCTTACGGTGATTGCAGATACTTGTGGCGAACACGATACGCTTGGAAGCGGATGTTCTGCCGAAGGAAACGTTGTGCGTTACACCGACAAAACGCGTTACATGCACAGCTGCCGCGATACTTTTGTGAGAACGCTTGAAGATTACGACATGAGCAAACACGATCAAGTCTGTAACTTAAACTTTTTTACAAAAGTCATCTTGGATGATAAAGGGCGCTTGGAATTTGCCGATGGCATTTCGGGACCTGGAAAATACATCGAGATGCGCGCAGAAATGGATGTGTTGTTTTTGCTTTCGGATTGTTCACAATTAAATAATCCGTGTAACGATTATAATCCAACTCCAATTCGCATGGTCGTTTTCGATGAATAAATTTATCTATAGAGATTTTACGCGCAAAGCTTTAGACGAAGCTTACGATAATACAAATGCTGTTTCAAACAGTGCAGAAATTTTGCAAGGTTTTGAAACTCGCAGTGAAATTTTATCAAAAGAATATCGCGATACAATGGATATTTCTTATGGTATTTTTCCGCGCGAAAAATTTGATTACTTCGCAGGCGAAAAAGGCAAAGGAATTTTTGTCTTTATTCATGGCGGATATTGGCAAATGCGAAATAAAAATACATTTCGTTTTTTGGCAAAAGGTCCACTGTCTCAAGGCTTTCACGTAGCCTCTATAGGTTACACTCTCGCGCCCGATGCAACGCTTACACAAATTGTCGATGAAACTAAAGTCGCTCTTCACGAAGTTTGCCGCTATGCAAAAAAAATGGGAGCCGACACGCAAAATGTGATTGTTTCGGGCTGGTCAGCGGGGGCGCATTTAGCATCGCTTTTGTTAAACGAAAACTGTGTGAGTTCAGCGCTTTTAATCAGCGGAATTTACAACTTAGAGCCGATTTCAAAATGTTATTTGAACGATGCATTGAATTTATCGTCAGATGAAATTTTGAAACTCAGTCCGATAAAAATTCCTCAGGTAAAAAAATCAATCGCTATTGTTGTTGGCGAAAATGAACTTTCAGAACTTGTGCGTCAAAGTTTTGAATTTGCAAAACTTCGAACGGATGAAAAAATCTCTGGACTTTTTTATTTGGTTCCGAACGCAAATCACTTTACCATTCTTCATGAGCTTGAAAACCCAGAAGGAAAACTAAGTCAAATTTTGTCTTTGCTTAAGAGGTCTTAAAATGTTTAAGAAAGTTTTAATTGCAAACCGCGGCGAAATTGCGTGTCGCATTATTCGCAGCTTAAAAGAAATGGGAGTTAAATCCGTTGCGATTTATTCTGACCCCGATGAAACTGCGGCTCACGTTTTAATGGCGGACGAAGCTGTTCGCGTAGGAACTTCTCTTGCAAAAGATTCTTACTTAAATGTGAATGCCATTTTAGACGCCATCAAAAAAACGGGCGCCGAAGCGGTGCATCCGGGCTATGGATTTTTAAGTGAAAACGCAGACTTTGCAAAAACTCTCGAAGAAAATGGAGTCGCGTTTATCGGGCCTACGCCAAAGCAACTTGTTGATTTTGGTTTGAAGCATAGAAGCAAAGAGCTCGCCGCAGAATTTAATGTGCCTCTTGTTCCGGGAAGTTCTTTGCTCAAAGATGTTGAAGAAGCTTGCGCTTGTTCTAAAAAAATTGGCTATCCTGTTATGCTGAAAAGTACCGCAGGCGGTGGCGGCATTGGTATGTGCATTTGTCATAGCGAAAATGAACTTCGCGAAAGTTACGATCGCATTAAACGCTTAAGCGAAAACAATTTTAAAAATTCGGGATTGTTTGTTGAAAAATATGTGGAGCGTGGCCGCCATGTTGAAGTGCAAATCTTTGGCGATGGCAATGGACACGCTGTCGTTTTGGGTGAAAGAGATTGTTCTGTTCAACGCAGAAATCAAAAAGTGATTGAAGAAACTCCTGCGCCCAACTTGCCCGAAGAAACGCGCAAAAAATTACACGAAGCTGCAAAGCGTTTAGCCGAAGGCGTCAAATATCGCTCGGCGGGAACCGTTGAATTTATTTACGATGCAAAAGATGACAAGTTCTATTTCTTGGAAGTGAACACGCGTTTACAAGTGGAACACGGCATTACCGAAACCGTTTTCCATGTGGATTTAGTGCGTTGGATGATTGAACTTGCCGCAGGAATTTGCCCGTTTACTATCGGCGAAAAATTTACGCCGCAAGGTCACGCGATGGAATTTCGTGTGTACGCCGAAGACCCTGGGAAAAATTATCGCCCATCCAGCGGCCTTTTAACCGAAGTGAAATTTCCAGAAAACGTGCGCACCGATACTTGGGTGAGTCGCGGCACAAATGTTTCGGCGTTTTATGATCCGTTACTCGCCAAAGTGATTGTCAAAGGCGATGACAGAATTGACAACATTGAAAAAGCAAAGAAAGCTTTATCCGAAGTAAAACTTTGTGGCTTTGAAACGAACATCAAACTTTTGCAAGATGTGCTTTGCATGGATGATTTTGTTTCGGGAAAAGTTTCCACTTGGATTTTAAACGATTACAAATACGAAAATAAAACCTTTGAAATTTTAGCGCCCGGTTTACAAACGACTGTGCAAGATTATCCTGGCCGCTTAAATTATTGGGACGTAGGCATTCCGCCTTCAGGGCCGATGGACAATTACAGTTTCCGCTTAGCCAATAAAATTGTCGGAAACAAAGAATGTGCAGCCGGAATTGAAATGACACTTTCGGGATGTTCCATTTGCTTTCACACAAGTACGGTGATTGCTTGGACCGGTGGAAATTTCCCCGCAAAATTAAATGGCGAAATTTGCCCGAAGAATACTCCCGTAAAAATTTCTGATGGCGATGTTTTAAAATTTGGCATTTCAAAACTCGGCGATCGCGCTTATTTAGCGATTCGCGGCGGCATTGATGTGCCAGAATATTTAGGCTCTAAATCGACCTTTACTTTGGGCGGCTTTGGCGGTCACGGCGGACGCGCTTTATCCGCAGGGGATATTTTGCACATCGCAAATGAAATCGACGGTGAAACTCAAATTCCCAATGAAAATGCTTTGCCTGAAATTTCAAGCGAATGGAAAATCGGTGTAATTTATGGCCCGCACGGCGCTCCCGATTATTTGACAAACGAAGACATTCAAGAATTTTTTAATGCCACTTGGGAAGTGCATTACAATTCTTCGAGAACAGGAATTCGTTTGATTGGACCGCAACCAAAATGGGTTCGCGCAGACGGTGGCGAAGCGGGATTACATCCGTCGAATTTGCACGACAACGCCTACGCAGTGGGAACTCTTGATTTTACAGGCGACATGCCGATTATCTTAGGCGTCGATGGCCCAAGTCTCGGCGGCTTTGCTTGCCCCGCAACAATTGTTTCCGCAGAACTTTGGAAAATGGGACAATTAAAGAGCGGCGATAAAGTTCACTTTGTTCCGATTACCGCAGAACTTGCCGAAGACATTCGCCTTGCTCGAGAAGAAAATTTATCGAACATTGCCAATGCAAAAGCAAAAATTCCCGAATTAAAATCTTGTGAATTGACAACGCCGATTATCGCAGAGTTCCACAAAGAAAATGAAATGGAACATGTCGTCGTGCGCGCCGATGGCGATGATTATGTGCTGCTTGAATTTGGCCCGAATCAAATCGATTTAAGGCTTCGTTTTACTGCGCATTCTTGGATGCTTTTAATCAAAGAGCAATTAAAAGAATTCGTCATCGATGTCACACCAGGAATTCGTTCTGTACAAATTCACTACGACATCAAAAAAATTCGCCAAGGTGAAATGCTCAAAAAATTAAAAGAAATGTCTGAGCATTTAAAGAAGAACAAAGTCACCAAAGTGAAAACGCGCACAATTCATTTGCCGCTTTCGTGGGACGATCCGCAAACAAGACTTGCGATTCAAAAGTATGTGACGACAGTTCGTCCAGGCGCTCCTTGGTGCTGCCCCAATAACATTGAATTTATCCGCCGCGTAAACGGGCTCGATTCTATTGACGATGTAAAACGCATTGTCTTTGACGCCGATTATTTGGTGATGGGACTTGGCGATGTTTACTTGGGAGCTCCAGTCGCAACGCCGCTTGATCCAAGGCACAGACTTGTCACGACAAAGTATAATCCTGCGAGAACGTGGACGCCCGAAAACGCTGTAGGCATTGGCGGCGCTTATATGTGCGTCTATGGCATGGAAGGTCCGGGCGGTTATCAATTCGTCGGACGCACCGTGCAAATGTGGAATCGCTTTAACAAAACATCCGATTTTACTTTGCCGTATTTGCTTCGCTTCTTTGATCGCGTGCGTTATTACGAAGTTTCTGCCGATGAACTTTTGCAAATGCGCAAAGATTTTATCGCTGGAAAATTCCACGTAAAAATTGAAGAAAGCGAATTTGACATTCAAGAATACGAAAAATTCTTGAAAGAAAATGAAGACTCAATTCAAGCATTTGAAACCAAGCGCAAGCAAGCTTTTGAAGATGAAAAAAATCGTTGGATTCAAAACGGTCAATTCACTTTTGAAAGTCACAGCGCCGAATCGGCTCCCGTTGCCGAAATCACTTTGGCCGAAAACGAAGAGGGCATTTACTCGCCAGTTTCGGGAAGCCTTTGGAAACTCGTCATCGATAAGCCAAATACAAAAGTGAAAGCCGGTGAAACTCTTGCCATCTTAGAAAGCATGAAAACAGAAATCCCCGTCGTCGCAGACGAAGATGTTCTTGTCACGCAAATCTTTGCAAAAGTTTCTACCGAAGTGCGCTCGGGGCAATGCTTGTTTGCCGTAAAACCTCTCTAACACACAGCCTCCCGAATTGGGAGGCTTTGCTCGTTTTAAAATGAAAATTGAACTTTTTTAAAATGAAAAAGACTCTCTTGCGAGAGTCTTTTTTGAAAAAATTTTCTCTTAGAATTGAGAAAGGAAACGCTGATCGTTCGAAGTGATGAGCCCGATTTCGGGAATGGCGTGGCGCAACATCGCGATGCGATCCAATCCAAAACCAAAAGCAAAGCCCGTATATTTTTCGGGATCAATTCCGCAATTCTTAAAGACATTCGGATCGACAGAACCGCAGCCGCCGATTTCCATCCAGCCGGTTCCTTTGCAGCGCTTGCAGCCTTTGCCGCCGCAGAAAACGCAGCTCACATCCATTTCGGCAGACGGTTCCGTAAACGGGAAAAAACTTGGACGGAAACGCGTCTTCACGCCTTCGCCAAAAAGTTTATTCATAAAAATTTGCAGAACGCCTTTGAGCTGAGCAAAAGTAATCGTTTCATCGACGACAAGACCTTCGCATTGTTGGAACATCGGCGCGTGAGTGGCATCGTTGTCCACGCGGAAAACGTGACCCGGAGCGATCATCCGGAAAGGCGGCTTGTGCGTTTCCATGTAGTGAATTTGTGTGTCCGAAGTTTGCGTCCGAAGCATCACCTTATCGCCCAAGTAGAATGTATCTTGCATGTCGCGGCTCGGATGATCCGGCGGCGTATTCAACGCTTCAAAGTTATACCAATCGGTTTCAATATCGCGGCCAGAATCTACGGCAAATCCCATCTGACTAAAGAAGTCGATAATTTCTTCGCGGACATCGTAAACGGGATGCGTTGAACCCGCAGGAATTCCATTTCCCGGAAGGCTAATGTCTGTCCAACCTTTTTCCAATTCGGCAGCGAGCGCTTTTTTCTTTGCTTCTTCGAGCGCTTTATCAATTTTTTCGGAAACGGTTTGCTTCAAATCGTTCACGAGTTTTCCGAATGCGGGACGTTCTTCGGCGGGGAGAGTCGCCATCTGTTTCATCATCCCGGTGATTTGGCCTTTTTTACCGAGCCATTTGACGCGAAGCGCATCAACAGCTTCTTTCGAATTCAAATCGGTTTGGGCGAGTTCCGCTTCAAACTGTTCACGGACTTGGGAAATGCTTTCGTTCATAGTAATCAAAAATTAGAAAAATTCAAACTCCGTTACGCACGCGGAGAAAAAACTCCAATAAAAAAGTCCCGTTCTAAGAACGAGACTTATGCGGGTGAAAGGACTTGAACCTTCATGTCCTTGCGAACACTAGAACCTGAATCTAGCGCGTATACCAATTCCGCCACACCCGCAAGTGTGTGTGGGCAATTTTAAAAAATTACGCAGACTTTGTCAAGGGATAAACTCTTGGATCCACTCGGCGCGATGAGTCGTCCACCATGACCAATCGTGTTCACCGTTTTCGTCAAAATGAATACGGCATTTTTTGACGCCAAGCGCTGCACAAAATTTTTCCATCCAAGGAAGAGTTTGATTTCGCGGATAAAGTCTATCGGAACCGCCTTGCAAAAATGTCCACGCGCCTTGACGAATTTTTGGATCTTGCGCTAAATTTTTGGCGTCCGCCACCGCAGACAAATTCGTGCTCACGAGAAGCCTTGAACGAATGGAACGCTTGCCATAAAGCGTGTAGCCTGCAATACCGAGTCCGCCGTCCGAAACGCCGACAAGTGAAACCGAATCGATGCGAATGTGAAAACGCATTTCTACCGAATCCAACATTTTATCGACGGCCAAAAGCGCATTATTCGAAAGCCAATGATTTTCTTTGCACGCAGAAACGCTAATCGCAATCGCTTCTGATTTTGATTTTTCTAAAAAGGGAACGAGCGCGTTTGCGGCTTCATAACCTTTTGCGCATTTCGCACTTTGCATTCCCCCGTGAAACCAAACATAAACTTTCGGCTGTCTTACTTTTTTCAAATGAAAAACGGCGGCGGGGCTTTGAAAATTTTTCACGGCAATGAGAATGGAATCCGCAGAAAATTTCGGCAACTGCGGTGATTGTTTTGCAAAAATTGTCGCCACGAAAAAAAGAAGAATGCAAAAAATTTTCATCGTTTTATCGTCTATGGCGCAATGCGCGGCGCAGCGCTAAAAAAGCAAGGAATAAAAGGCCGCAGTCAAAAATCGCCGCCCAAAAAAGAGAACGCAAATGAAAATCGCGAATTTCTTCGGAAGCGAGCGTACCGTCGTTTCCAGCAATTCCGGTCACCACCCATTCGGAATCCGAGATGCGAACGCCGCGGACTTCAATCGGCGCAGGCATTCCTGTTTCCGACCAAAACGTAATCCATTGTTTTAAAAGATTTTCTTCGCTCCCGGGCAAGGCGAGCATAAAAACGGCATTCTTATCGCCGTTCAAATTGAAAAATGTTTTGTCCAAAAGGGGAACGTGAGAACCGCTCCATCCGCGGACGAGAGAAACCGAAGAAATTTTTCCGTAGAAAATATCTTCATCGCCGCCAATCGATTTGTAAAACGGAAATGTTTGCACAAAAAGATACGACGCCAAGAAACAGAAAAAAGCTGCGAGCGCAAGAAAAAGAATGCGAATCGAATGCGTCATTATTTCCTCGAACGGACAACAAAGAAAAGGGTGAACAGCAAAAGCACAATCGAAATTAAATAGAAGACTTGCTGAATCCAAAATTTCATTTCGCGATTTTGCAGCGATTGCATTTTAAAAGCCTGCAATAAATTGTCGCAGCGCACTAAAGATTCATCGGAATCGATGCGATTCCAAAGTGCCGTCATCTCGGCATTTTTTTCTAAAAGTTTTATGAAGCGGATTCGCAAAGAATCGGGCAATTTTTTCATTTGCAAAGAATCGGGAACGACGGCAAAACCCATTCTTGCCGAATCGATTTGCGTGACCAAAGGTTCTGCGAAAATGACATTCCAACGATTTAATGTTTTTAAAAGAATTCCTGCGCTGTCCAACCATTCCACTCTCTGCGGAATATAACGATTGACCGAAGCGACCCAACCGATAGCTGCATTTTCAAAGCGTTCAAATTCGCGTTCTTCGGGCATCCACGTTACCGAGCGCGCATTTTCCGAAGCCGCATAAACAGAAACCGCCGTTTCTCGCAAACCGCGCAACGAAGACATTAACGGCGCCGGATCCGTTTCGGGAGCGATGCGAACGCGTTCCATTTTTTGCATAATTCGCGACGCAAAAAATTTGTAATCCGAAAGAGTTTCGATGTAGCGATTATAAACTTCTTGTTGCTGTTTTTGCGAAAAATAAAACAACACTGTTAACGCAAGAGTTAACAGCAAAATGCCCCAAACAAGAGGCGTATTGATTCGGCTTCGTAAAATTTCGCCGATCGAATGGAATTTATCTCCAGCCATGTTTTGAAATTACCTTTTTTCTAAGTTGTAGATATGCTGAAATTTCAAAATATCCCATTTTTTGCCCTTGCTATGGCCTTTTTCATCGGTTGCGGCGAAGCAGACATCCGCGAAACGAAACATTACAACGGCATTCGCAAAACTCAAGTCGCTTATAAAAATGAAAAACCGCACGGAGAATTTAAACGGTGGACTTCTCACGGCGACTTAGCCGAATCGGGAATTTACAAAAACGGTTTACGCGAAGGCGAATGGACAGAATGGTTCACCGATGGAAAAGTTCTTTCGCGTGGCAATTATGAAAACGGAAAAAAGGAAGGAATCTGGAAAGGATTTTTTCACGATGGAAAAATTGCTTGGGAACATGAATTCAAAAACGATGAGCCCGCAGGAATTTGGACAGAATTTTATGCATCGGGAAATCTCAAAGAAAAAAGTTCGTGTTTTAAAAATACAGAAAAAGGAACGCGCGAAATTTTTGGGGAAAACGGGAAAAAAGAATTTGAAGAAAATTGTCGCCATGGAATTTTACACGGCGAACAAAAAAAATATTATCCCGGCGGCGCATTGGAATCGGTTTCGCATTATCGCGATGGAACTCTCGAAGGTTCCGCAGAACTTTTCCGCGCAAGCGGTGAATTATGGCGCAAGTCTTTTTATCATTTAGGAATTCGCGAATCGCTTTGGACTTATTATGCAAAAGATGGAAGCGTTGAAAAAACAAGTATTTTCAAAAATGGAAACGGCATCGCTTACGGAGAATTAGGAAATCAAGGAATTGATGCGGAGACAACTTTTGTCAACAATCGAATTCAAGATACGCTGCATTACACTCTTCCTGAGCGCAAATTAAAATTCGAAGAAATTTGGCAAAACGATGAAAAAGTCAAATTGATTGCGCGCTACGCAAAAGGCAATCGCTTAGCGACCGAAGGCAATTTTAAAAATGGAAAGCGCAATGGATTTTGGCGAAATTGGTACGCCAACGGAAAATTGAAAGACAGCCTTTTTTACAAAGACGACGAACCTTTTGGCGAACAGCTTTATTATGATTCCACCGGAAAATTATACATGCGTAAAAGTCAACAAGGATTAAACGGCCCGACGCAAGTGCAATTTGAATAGAATGATGCAGAAAGAAGAGGTTTTTGCATAATTTTTATATATTTATATGCAGAAATGGCAACTAATCTGCATATAAAAGGCGAATTTTTATGCATAAATATGATTATTCTTTTTTGGAGAATGGACTTCTTCCGGCTGAATTGGTAAACATCAGCTTTTCTATTTCATCGTTGAAAACCGCTGCTGAATTTCGAAAAGCAGATTATGCAACGATTTTTACTGAGTTAGAAAATGTTGCTAAAATTCAATCGGTTAAAAGCTCGAATGAAATGGAAGGAATTGTTACAAGCGATGAACGAATTGCGCAAATTGTTTCTCAAAATAGTCGCCCTTTAAATCATAATGAGCAAGAGATTTCGGGCTATCGCGATGTTTTAAATGCAATTCACGCCAATTTTCAAAATTTAAAATTCAATGAAGAAACAATTCTTTCATTTCATAAAACTTTAATGTCTTATACAAATTCTGAATTTGCAGGAATTTATAAAAAAGACGACAACTTAATTTTAGAAATTGATTCTTTAGGAAATCGCAAAATTCGTTTTGCTCCTGTTTATGCTAGTGAAACAAAAAAAGCGATGAAACAACTTTTTTTGGCGTATATGGAAGCTTCATCGAATTCAAATATCAATCAGCTGCTTTTAATTCCTTGCGTGATTTTAGACTTTTTGTGCATTCATCCTTTTAAAGATGGCAATGGAAGAATTTCAAGATTATTGTCGCTTTTACTTTTGTACAAAAATGGATTTGATGTCGGAAAATTTATTTCATTTGAAGAACAAATTAACAAAAATAAAAATGAGGCATCATCAATATGTGTGGTAGCATTTAGGCAGCCTTGCTAGATGATTCTCTCGATTCCGATTCCCATTCGTAGGCTATCTTTACATCGACA
>NZ_QGHD01000033.1 GCF_003148885.1 Hallerella porci
GCTTTGATTTTGCTTTTCGCTTCTTCAATTTTGAAATTTCAAAGCTCTTTTTTTAGCTAACAAAAACTAAATGACACAGTTTATTTGACAGAACCCGATGGCGAAGCGTTGCTTCATTTACTTGATTTGAATGGGATATGCGTTTCTACAGGTTCTGCTTGCGATAGTAAAAATACACAAGTATCTCATGTACTGAAAGCGATTGCTTTAGATGAAGAATACGCCAAGGGAACAATTAGAATTTCTCTTGGGAGGTGTAATACTATTGACGAGGCGAGAACTATTGCGGAAAAAATTCGAATGATTGCTAAGAAAATAATGTAGATTTTATACAAAAATTGAATTATTTTATGTGCTGATAAGAGAACAAAATTTCCAAAAGAAGGGATTGAGATGATATTGAAAGTTTCTGAATTTGATGGACTCCCTTCTGATGGTGAAGTTGTTTTTTCCTGGAATGATGAGAGTCCTTGTGCAAGATTGGTCAATGTTGATCAAGCGATAAAATTCATTCATGAAAATATGGATATTAAATATGGTGGTGTGATAAAAAGAAAACATTCTATAAAAGGTTTTTCTGATGAAGGAACAAAATTTGAAATAAATGACTTTGTTTTTACAGGCGGAATGTCAGCAAATGAAGAAGAACTTTCCCTTTCTGGCATTGGGTATTTAGAATTAATAAATTCTTCGATTAACTTTTACGGGATTGAAATTCCTGAATTATGGTTTGATGCTTTTTCTCGTTATAAAGATGAGTATAGAGGGGAAAAGGTGACGTATTTGTTTAATTGTACGTCTTTTTCTATTAATGGTATCTCATATGATTTATTTCATAGAGATGGTCAAACCTTTATTGTAAAACTTGATGGGACACAAATTTCTGACAATGAATCTAATGCTATTGGAACAGTCTTTTCAATTGTGTTTGGAACTTTATTTAAGGTGAATTCTATTGTCGGATTAGACGAAAAAATGAGTGTTGTGTATAGAAAAGATTTGTGTGATTTAAACAAATCTATACCGTCAAGACACACGTTTGCGCAGAAAAAAAGGACAGATGCGTCGGAGATTTTAGCGATTGCTTTCAATGAATTTGAATTGAAAAATGAAAAATTTGATATTGTACGTGCGTCATCTATTTTTTATCATGCAATGAACTTGCCTTTAGTGATGCGGTTTGCTCAGATGTCGATAGCTTTTGATACGATTGCAGGAACTGTGGCTAGGTATGAAGGGACAAATCAAGTGTATTTTTCTCAAGAAGCCTTTTCTGATGTGGAAAAAGATTTATTTCGCATAATTGAAAAAAAATTTCCTGATATTGTTGAAGCTAATATTGATGCGATAAAGGGCAAAATACATGCATTAAATTGCAAGTCGATGGCCGATAAGCTTGGGATTCTCGAAAATACTTTGGGTGTTAGTTTTTCTGATGCTGAGAAGAATACGCTTAAAAAAAGAAATCCGGCTGTTCATTCTGGTTTTATAACAAAGACTGATGACTTTGAGAAAGATCTCGGTGAAGTGGTGTCTTTAGAGCGAATTATGGTTAAATTATTCTCGCATATATTAAATGTTTCGGAATATATTTGTTTTGAGTGATGTTGCAAAAACTGTTGAACGATTGTTCTGGGGTGTTAGGGATAGTGACCCCTTGGGGCGGAGACTCGCGGCAGTTTTGTATTGCATTCCTTGGAAGCGAGGCTCCGTTTTATGAGGTTGGGCGGGAACGGAGACCGCTCCGGAAGCAATCGAAAAGGTCATGCACCAGAGCATCATCAAGGTAACCGATGCGATTGAAAAGTTGAGTTTCAACAACGAACTTCTCAAATCCGCCGATCGCTACCGCGAATCCTGCGAAGTATTTGCCCTTCTTTTGCAACCGTTCGCTCCGCACATCGCCGAAGAAATGTGGAGCATCCTCGGTCACAACGAATCCCTCACGAACGTCGCCTGGCCCAAAGCCGACGCTTCCAAAGCCGAAGAATCCTCCGTGGAAGTCGTTTTCCAGGTGAACGGCAAGGTCCGCGCCAAGGCATCTGTCGCCAAGGACATGGACAAGGCCGAACTTGAGAAGCTCGCCATGGAAAATGACCGCGTCAAGGAGTTCATGAACGGCAAGACCGTCGTGAAGTCCATCGTGGTTCCGGGCAAGCTCGTGAACATCGTGGTGAAGTAGCCGTAAGCCGAGTGCAGCGGAATCGCTTGCGAGTCCATTGCTGAGGCGCAGGCTACTGCGACGAAGTCGCAACTAATAAAGGGGGAAGAATCCCCCTCGCTTCAGCCCCGACCCCGCCCTTATAAAAAAGATTCCCGCCGGCCTAGCCGGCGGTTCTTCATAGACGGGCATAGCCCTAGGATACTAGCAACGCGTAGCACGCGTTGACGGTTCTGACACTGGCGTTCGATCCCTACTGGCTGCCCGTAAACGGGCTATAGTTTACCCATCATGGTCAACTGTTCCCCAAACAATCTTCATCCAGCTGATGCTTGATATAGTTCGCTATCTTGGCCGCATTTTTACCTGCCATGTCAACATAGTAGCCGCGACACCAAAATTCCCTGTTCCTGTATTTGAACTTCAACTCGGGAAAGCGTTCGTACAACTGCAGGCTGCTTTTTCCCTTCAAGAAGCCCACCACGCTGGACACGGCATACTTGGGCGGGATTTCCAGCTGCATGTGGACATGGTCCGGACAAACCTCGGCCTCCACTATCGTTATTTTCTTCCATTCGCACAGCGAACGGAGTATTTTCCCGATTTCCAGCCGTCTCTCTCCGTAAAACACCTTCCGCCTGAATTTGGCGCGAACACTATGTGGCATTTGCAGTTCCAGCTCGTATGGGCCATTGTTTTTATATTTTCCATATAATCCTCTAGTTGTGTCGTGATGCAGTGTACAGACCGCATCGTAAAATTAGCTGGAGGATTTTTCATCACCGCCAAAAGGCTTCCTTGGAACCACCAGCCTAGCTGGTGGTTTTCGGTTTATACAATCACGCCCACTCATTTGAGTGGGCGTCTTTTGTTATAACCCACCCTGGTCGGGTCTAGAGCCTGCCCCGGACTCGTTCCGGGGCTACCCTTTCTAACAGGCGCTCAGTCGCCGCGCCCGTAACGCCCGGGCTTTATCCCGCCCACCCGCCCAAATGGCAAAATGCCGCAATCATAATGATTGTGGCATTTTATGAACAGTGAGGTTAGACAGTCATGACACAGGGCTCATTATATCCAGATAGTAACGAATCGTGTGTCAGCAAGATTATTCCTTCGGCTTTTGCTTGTGCGATGAGCATTCGGTCGAATGGATCTTTGTGTGATGGTGCGTTTTCGTCTCGTTTAAGTTTTTCAACTTCTAGAACATGTTCTTCGTAAACCATCAACTGCTGAAACCCTGCCTGAGTGCAGTAGTCCAAGAATTGTGCTCCTGAAATGGGCATCTTGTTTGGATTGATTGCGTGCTTTATGACAATCTCCCACATGGAGATTAAACTAAAAACAGGTTCTACATTTTCTTGATTAATGAGTTTTCTTGCTTCGATTGGCAGCTTTTCACTATCGAGAAGAGTCCAAAGAGCGATGTGCGTGTCCAATAAGACTTTAATCCGTTCACTCCAAACATTTCCGCGATTTCGTCATTGCAGAAATCAATGTCGTCGGGGATGGAGAACAGTCCCTTGGCGATTCCGAACTTTTTCACGTTCCGCTTAACGGAGCTATTTACCGATTTCTGGAGAATGAAATCGATAAAATCAGAAACTTCCCCTACATATTCTGCGGGGATGGCTTTGACTTTTTCTTGCAGTAGTTCGATAGGCATAAGAGCATCCTCCGTTTTAAATATACCTTTTTACGCGCTCAAAAGGCAACCCCCTTCCATCTTGGAATACCCCTTTCCCTTTACAATTTGCCTCAAAATCGCCATTTTCGTCACAAAAACATATACTTTTGTAAATTTTCTGTGCATTCAGTTCATATTTAAGTTATTTTTTAAATTGGACATATTAGAGAGTTTAGCTCTTGTTCTCTACACGAAATCTAGACAGTTTCTAAACACGAGAACAAGGTGAACGCTCACGCAGGCATACCGTTTTATGGTATGCTTCAGTTTGCTGTATCGGCTAAATCAGCCGATTATTGGTCGTTGACCAAGGGCAACAGCCCTTTCGGGGCGTGGGTCGTTTGCGTTTATCGTGTTGAGGCAAGTCTAGAGCCCCGTGTAGGTAAATGCAACGAACCCGCCCCCTTTTTTGTTTCCTGACAAAATTGGCATGGTTCTTAGCAGAACGAGAATTCCTGCTCAAAAAAAATGGAAAGGACTATGCTTGAAACACTAAAATTCATCATCCCGGTTGACCTGCTCCAAGGCTGCTTTTTTCTAATCATTTTCGGTCTGGTTATATCGGCTTGTGTATTGGTATTTGTAAATGCCAAGCAAAAAAATTGGGAAATCAATTGGAAAAACAATACAAAAGATGACCCTACTGATGATTTGAATATGGGTCATGGTTCCATTATGGAATTGTCGGAAATTGTGGCGACTAAGTCGGAAAAATTTGCAGAGGCATTACCAAACATAGCCTTGATTATTGGTCTTTTGGGGACTTTTTTGGGAATCGGCATCGCATTGAATTCTGCGGCGAGTGTTTTAAGAAATACCGATGCCGATTACCTTAGCATGATTCCGAAAATGCTTCCTATGTTGGATGGCATGGGTGCTCAGTTCAAGTCCAGTATTTACGGCATTATGGCATTTTTGCTGATGAATATTTGGCTGAATTGGAAAGGAAAGAAAAAACAACGTGTTCGTTGGTGCGCCATTATCTGCAATTCCTTGATTACCGAAAAAAAGAATGCAAGGCTTGAATACGAAACAAAACTCCTTGAAGGTGTAATCCGCTTGCATGATTGCTTGCGTGATACATTGCAAGACGGTTTTCTTAAACAGCAAAAAGCTTTTAAGGAGCAACAGAAGGCTCTCGTTGAAGGTTTTAATAGCCAACAAGATCGATTCGCCTCGCTCATTGATTTTTCAAAGGAACTTGCAAATGGCATAGGCAGCCTTGCTAAGATGACTGGTGAACAAGTTGAAAAAATTGGAAAGTCAGCAGAAGATATGGGAATGTCCTCAAAGATGCTCTCCGTATCTGCAGACAGCTTACGGAATAGTGTAAACGATTTCACTCCCTCTGTAATGAAGATGCTGGAATCTATACAGACTTCGTTTATTGATAGCGTAAAGACTACTAATAAGACTATGGAAAAGGCTGGGAAAATTATAGAATCTAGTGTTGAAGGAATGTCTGCTGAAATCAAGGGAACACAGGAAACACTAATTGAAACAAACAATAAATTTGACAAAGATATTACTGAATCACTTGAAATTATAAGAAAGTCTTGTGATGCTTTGAAAATCGCAAATGATTCCAATAAAGGGGTCATGCAAAAACTAAATGACAACATTGACGTAAAACTTGAAGAGCTAAACAAAGCGAACTATGCAATACAACGAGCTCTTGACGGCCTTGGCGAAAAAATTGCAAAAGAAATCAGTTTTGAAATGGGCAATATTGCCGGAGACGCAAAG
The DNA here is from genome assembly GCF_003148885.1 of Hallerella porci. Taxonomy (NCBI): domain Bacteria; kingdom Pseudomonadati; phylum Fibrobacterota; class Fibrobacteria; order Fibrobacterales; family Fibrobacteraceae; genus Hallerella; species Hallerella porci. Next base: position 5,592 of record NZ_QGHD01000033.1, read on the forward strand.
GATCAAATGGATGCAATAAGGACTATTGCAGAGCGAATGGAATCTGTACAGGCAGAACTACAAACAGCCTCGGATTCCATTTGTGGAGCCATTGATCACTTGACTCAAATAATCGAATCGTCATCGGCAAATCCTGAAGGTTAGCAATGAAGTCAAACCCATTTGTTTCAATATCTGATTTGATGGCGGGTGTTACCGCAGCAGTGATGCTACTGCTGGTGGTTGCCGTTGTTCAATCTGCGTCGATTCAGGCTGACCACGAAGCAAAAAAGAGAAAAGGCATCGAGAATGCCATTGCGGAGATAAAAGAAAGCATCTCATCAAACACGGAAGGCATTGTGGTTTCCGATAGCGTTATTACATTGGCGGATTATTCTTTCGAACGAGGAAGCGCTTGTTTGAATGGCAGCGTTGAATCAGTTCTAAAAAATACAATTGCTCCCATATTGGAAAGGAAATTAAAGGAATATCCAAACATTTCAATCCAAATTGAAGGTCATTCTGATGCTGCGGCTGTTCAAAAGCCTAACACGAATTTATCTAAATCTTGTGCTTTATTTGACGATAATTACAGCCTTTCCGCTGGTCGAGCACGTGAGGCGAGAAAAGCTGTATTGAACGGCGTTCAAGGGGACGCCTCAATAAGTCGCCGAATAGCGGTGGTCGGTTTTGGACCGGACCGTTTAATAAACACTAAAAGGCCAATGGCAGCGGAAAATCGTCGCGTCGAAATTCGCTTAATATCGGGAGGCATCTAATGCATATTCTTGTTGTTATACAGGCAAATTGTTTTTTCGCTTTTGAAATCCAAAATACAAATTCTCAGCCTTTACCATTAAAAGATGGAGAGTTGGCACTTCCATTGAGTCAGTTAGAGTGTATTAGCGATTTGTTCATGGAATACGCCAATGTTAGAAATATGGATGATTTCGAGTTTGATGTTGTCAATGCATCCGGAAAAACGGATTGTATAAAAACACTCGTTAGCTGTTTACTTCCCTGTGAGTCATTTCAAGTTCGTTCCATTGAAAATGTTCTGCCAGAGTTAATACTCAAAAAGAATATTATGAATGACGAATCAACAAAACAATTGACCTTTGATCATCGAAATTATGAAGTGACAGTTGATGAATATGGCATTTGGAAAACTTCCTCTTGTGAAACGGAAGGTGATGCTCTAGGTGTTGAGGACTTTGTAAGTCTGTGTACAGAAGGTTTCTCAATAAACAAGGCTAAACTTGCAAAGATTGATGAACTAGAGCAGCGGATAACATTTTTAGAAAAAGATAATGAGAGCATTCGAAGGGAACTGGCATATAAGGAGTCCAAGATAAGGAATCTTGAACGGAAAAGGGTTGAGGAAGAAACTGCAAAACAGATTGCACAACAAGTTGCTCAAAAAAAGAAAGAAGACAAGAATAAGATAAGACAAGGACGTGTTGAGGTTCGCTTGACACTGGCAATGGTAAAAAAATTATATGGGAACGGTATGGGTATCTTTGGCTCGCGTACCCAGTCTTTCCATACAAGCTATGATTCTCATCCAATTGTTTATCTAAAAAAGGACAAGTGTACTATAAAAAAGTATGATCCACTTTTAAAAATTAAAGACGCCTTAGATGATTTTTGCGACATGGAAGTCGGCAATTTTGATGTCAATTTTGCAGAAAAAGATTCTTTAATTCTTGCACAGAGAGATGGAGTGTTTTATAAAGGATGTGATTGGATTTCAAAAGGTTCGTATGGCAGTGTGGAGACATCCAGAAGATGGCATGCAGGCGACCTAGTTGGAATCATCGCCGACCCAAAGGATGATGAAGCAGAAATTCGCAAGTATATGGAAGAAGTAATGAGAAAAGAAGCGATGAAGGACTTTATCTAATGGCTGCACAAAATTTTCTTTCAAGGGTATCCCAAAATAACGTCTTAGGCAACTTGCTAAGAAGCAGTGATTCGTTCTTGGATAATGGATCCAAGCAGGCTGTTCTGTTTGAACAGGGTGTTCCTGCTTTTGATCAGTGTAAGTTCTACAAAATAGATAGTCTGACCTATGACAAGGAATTTCCTGCAAGAGAGGCCTTAGAGAATGTAATGTCCTCTATGGACAACAAAGATTTTAATTTTGTCTATATTCTGTCTGGAGAAAATTCAGAGGTCAGCCTTTATGTGGGGGTGGTAAAAAATTCTAAAAACGCATCTCTCGTATCCGCAGCATCATACGCAGGCCGTTTGGAAAAAGCGTTTAGCGGTAATTTTAACGGTTCTGAATTAAAACCTCTCGACAGAGAGGCTATATCCAAAGAAGTCTTTTTGGAAAGCGACTGCAACCCTTTAAAACGTCAAGGTTTCGTTTGCGGAATTCCTTCGCTGACAAAGGGGAACGAAGGAAAAGAAGGAATTCTTTTCCAGGGGGTAGATAGGCTTGTCAATTGCATGGCGGGAATGAAATGGCGTGTAACTGTAATATGTCAGCCTGTTGACGAAAATGAAATAATTCAACTACAGAATCAGGCTTATAAGTTGGGAAATTATTTAGCAAAAGAAGCTAAGCAGTCTTTCCAACAAGGAAAATCGGATACAGAGGGGACGTCATCGTCAAAAACTGATGGTAAAAACAAATCTGCAACACTCGGTGATAACGGAAGTAAATCACAAAATCATGACAATACGAGCGACAATTCCTCCTCAGACTCAAAGGGATGGTCGTCTAGCAACACTAAAGGGACCAGTTCTTCGGTAACCAAAGGAACCTCCCAAAGCACAAATATCAGTACAAACGTTACTTTAGAACTCACAAATAAAAAAGCCGAAAAGCTCTTAAAATATCTTGATGAAGAATTTCTGAAAAGACTAGATCTCGGCCTCTGCAAAGGTCTTTTCAAAACAACGGTCTTTGTGGCTTCCGATACAAATGAAGGTTACGATCGCCTCCGTTGTAATTTGTTATCTCTTTTTCAGGGCGATACATCTTCTTTCGCTCCTCTTATGGCAGAAAAATTGAACGAATTAGACACTTCTACTTCTTGCCAACTTTTTTGTACTCCAACATCATCAATCGATGTTAATTCAAACATCCCGTTGCTCTATTCTAGGCCTTATTCTTCCTCCAAGGAATTGCAATACGCCACCTATTTGACATCTCGAGAAGTCAGCATTTTGGCAGGGGTCCCGTTACATGAAGTTTGTGGCATAAAGCTAAAGCAAGCCGTTGAATTTGGACTGAACATAAATAAAGTACCTGACGACGCCAATGCAATTCCTCTTGGACATTTGGTACAGAGGAACATCATTGTAAAGAATCAGCCATTTATTTTGAACAAAAACGTTTTAAATAAACATATTTTTGTTTCTGGCACAACTGGAAGCGGCAAGACTACGGCCTGTCAAAAAATTCTGCTGGAATCAAAGTTGCCGTTCCTTGTAATTGAACCCGCAAAAACAGAATATCGAGGAATTAGAAATGATTCTGTTATCGCTATAACCGTTGGCGATGAATCTAGGGTTCCCTTAAGGTTCAACATGTTTGAACTTATGCCCGGAGAAAGTATTTCTTCGCATATTGACCAGCTCAAGGCGACGTTCACAAACGCATTCCCAATGGAAGCGTCTATGCCGATGATGCTCGAAGAAGCGATGTATCTGTGCTATGAAAAGTATGGCTGGAATACACGTAATTCTCAAAGGGAAGAAATTAACGACGCACTCCCCTACGAATACCCAATATTGAGCGATATGTTTAGCGCCCTTAATGAAGTTGTTGATTCCAAGGGCTTTGGCGACGGCAGATTGAGTGGCGATTACAAGGGCTCTTTGGTTAGTAGGATTTCTAATTTGACCAAGGGTGCTAAAGGAGCCATGCTCAACACGAGAAAATCCTTTGATTTTGACGCTCTCCTTGACCAGAAAGTTATTTTCGAACTTGAAGCAGTCCAATCACAAGAAGAAAAATCTTTCTTGATGGGGTTAATTCTTGCGCGTCTTTCTTATGCAATTAAAAAGAGATTTGCAAATAAAAAAGATTTCCGTCATATAACGCTGATTGAAGAAGCGCACCATCTGTTGTCGAAAGTTGGTTATTCGGATAACGGCGCAAAAAAGAATGCGGTCGAAATGTTTAGTAATATGCTGGCAGAAGTTCGCAAATATGGTGAAGGCTTGATTATTGTGGACCAATCACCAAACAAGATGACTCCTGAAGTTTTGAAAAATACTAACACCAAGATTATCCATCGCCTTTTTGACCAAGAGGATAAGGATTGCATTGGCAATACAATGATGATGGATTCCAAGCAGAAAGACCACTTATCGAATTTGGAAGTCGGACATGCCATCGTCTTTTCTGAAAACACAGACAAGCCTGTTCATATAAAGTTTGAACGAAGCAAAGACGCGGACACAAGTGACAATGATATCTCTGATGACGCTTTGATGCAACGATGGAAATCAGTTCAAGATAAATTGTACCATTGTGAGAATTCCTGCGATTGGGATTACCTGCGAGATGAAACAAATTTGTTTAGAAATGTTCTAATTGGCAAGGATTCTATGCAATTATGGAAAGGGAAATCTCGTATAAGAATTCGTTATATCGAGCTTCTTCACAAGATTGCAAGAAAAATGAATAAAGATGAAGCTGAAGTGTGGATGGACATTGTAAAAGAAACAACTTTTGTTTATGGTCCAGAGGAGGCTCGTTTAGCTTTATTGAATGCCAGATTTCAGGAACAGATGCGTGAGTTATATGAGATGTTACAGTCTCAAAACGAACCTACTGATTCCAAGAAATTTGGAGAATTAACAACTTTAATCAAATAACAATCAATCTTAACAAGGAGATAAATATGGGATTTTTCGGAGGCTTATTTGGTGCAATCGGCTCCGCTCTGGGAGCCATTGGCGGAGCTATCGCTACTGCTTTGGGTGCTCTTGGTCCCCAAGGGTTGTTCTTGGTGGGAGGCTTGATTTCCTCTGTCATAGGAGCTTTGCTTGGAGACAAAGAGGCTCCAGAAGAACTCGGTGAGAAGGTCCTTCAGGCTGAAGAACGAGGAATTGGCAAACAGAATGATGAATCGTTTGCGGATGCTAGAAAAAGATTTGATGAATTTGATATAGATCCAGAAAAGAAACATGATCCAGAACTCGCAAAAAGAGTTGGTTTGGGTTTTCAAATTCAGTGTGGTGCGGAACAAGGAAAGGATATTTCTGATTTCGCGATGGCTGCGATTAAGCTGTTTAATACAGATTCCCTTGACGAAAATGTATTTAAGAAGCTAATTGCCATGACAACAAATACGACTGAGTTGAATGATATAGGAAAAATGATAAACGGAAAGCTCGAGTCACATGATTTGATCAATCAATGTACGGACAGGCTCGCCCAAGCCGAAAAGGCTGCTAACCCGAACTTGAGTGATAACGACGCTTATAGAGAAGCCTTAAAATATAGGACATAGGCACTTTTATGGGATTTTTTAGTAGTATCAGTTCTATTTTGGGAAATTCTTCTAGAGAAAAAGAAAGGAAGGAGCCTAATATAGCGGAAGAAAATGAAAAAGCTTATAAAGAAGCAAAGAGGGCTTTTGACCATTTCTTTGATGACGAAAAAAGTGTAGAAATTCAAGTAGATACGGATGAAGATAATGGATAAGCTATTCTAGAAATTCAAAATTATATATGGCAGACCAGAATGAAGAAATGAAAGATACTGTTTGGCGAGAAAATCTTGGGCAGAAGATAGTTGTTGTATTTTCGTGTCCAGGACAAGACGAAATGTATGCTGGACGACCTGTTGTCGGAAAAACTGGCGATAATTTGAATTACATGTTAAGCCTTCTGACTTTTGAAGGGAAATCGTTATCACGAGATAAAGTGTCTATTACAAATGCTTGGCCTAATATAGAGTTTAATGCACTAACAGGGCGAACTGAAGCTAAGGATTGTGAAATATTGAATGTTGCTAATTTGAATCGGCTTGATAAGGAAATTGGTAAAGAGACTGAAATCATAATCGCATTTGGAGATAAGGCGGGAATTGCAGTTGGGCAAATTGTAGAAAGCAAATCTAATCTATTGGTCGTATGCGTTCCACATCTTTCTCTTAGATATTTAAATTCGAATATATCAAAAGATACGAATGGAAATGATATAATGAGTCTTCCTGAAGAAAAACGAAATTTTGCAAGACTTGAAGTGGTTGCTAATAAGATAAAAAGTCAATCTAAAGGTAAACTGACTTAGTAAGAAATTAAATTCACGTTAGGGATAGTGACCCCTTGGGGCGGAGACTCGCGGCGGTCTTGTATTGCGTTTCTGGGAGTGAGGCTCCGTTGCAAGAGCAACGCGGGTGTGCCGAAGGTGCGCACGAGTTGCCTTGCAATATAGCCCGACCCGCACGAAGTGCGGGGAACGCCCAAAGAAATAATTTTGAAGCCTGCTGGGCAGCCGACGGCACCTACATCAACAGCGAAAATGCAACCCTTTGCCTGAACGGTCTCAACAAGAAGCAGGGTATCGCCAAGGTCATCGAATGGCTCGAAGCCAACAAGATCGGTAAGGCCACGGTGAACTACAAGCTCCGCGACTGGCTCTTCAGCCGTCAGCGTTACTGGGGGGAACCCTTCCCCATTATCCACTGGGAAGATGGCGAAATCTCTACGGTGGATGACGCCGAACTTCCGGTGCTGTTGCCGGAACTCAAGGACTACAAGCCGGGTGACGGCGGACAGTCCCCGCTCGCCAATGCGACGGACTGGGTAAATATCGTCGATAAAAACGGACGCAAGGGTACGCGCGAAACAAACACCATGCCGCAATGGGCGGGAAGCTGCTGGTATTATCTGCGTTACATCGATTCCCAAAACGAAAACGCTTTTGCCGGCAAAGAATTGGAAAAATACTGGATGCCCGTGGACCTGTACATCGGGGGCGCGGAACACGCCGTGCTGCACCTTCTTTACAGCCGTTTCTGGCATAAAGTGCTCTTTGACCTGGGACTCGTTTCCACGGACGAACCGTTCCAAAAACTCTTCAACCAAGGAATGATTCTCGCCTACGCTTACGAAGACGACGCAGGCTCCAAAGTTCCCGTCGATCAAGTCGAAGAAAAAAGCGGAAAATTCTTTCGCGAGTTTTCATCGCCAATGCAACTGATGTAAGGTAATCCGGAAAGAAAATTTCCCCAGGGGCGAGCCCCTGGGGAATGGCCGAGTTTTTCTACCTTGCCGTTTCAGCTAAAAAAATAGGTGAGGTGATGAGACTCGACCGAGATAAAAGATACCAAATTAAGGCCCTGCTTTCCGCGGGCTTAATGCAAAAAGAAATAGCAAAGTTGCTCGACGTAAAGGAACCGACCCTGTCCAGGGAGATATCCCGGAACGGCGGTCGCATACACTACGATCCCGAAAAAGCCCATAATCGAGCAACTAGACTGGCGGCCACAAGCCACGTGCATTACGTGTACGATGCGGAAGACTGGAAGATAGTGGATGCCCAAATCAAGGACGACCTGTCGCCCGAACAGGTGAATGGACGTCTGAGCAGTGATGGGGTGGGTGTTCCCTGCGTTTCCACGATTTACAGGCACGTGAAATGCGACAAGGAACTCAGGTCGCATCTGCGACATGGAAAGAAGCCGTACCGCAAGAGGGGCGAGAAGAAGGACAGGAGAGGCCAGATTGTAGGCCGGGTCTCCATCGACGACCGTCCCGCGATAGTCGACGAGAAGAGCCGCATCGGCGACCTCGAGATAGACCTGATCAACAGTGCGGACCACGATGCGAACTTGCTGACAGTCAACGACAGGATGTCCAACTACTGCCTGATACGGTACCTGCCAACGAAAAATGCCGACGACCTGAAGAAAACTCTGGTTCGTGCCCTCAGGGATTACCGGAAGACCTTCCCCCTATACACCATCACGTCGGATAACGGCAAGGAGTTCGCTTGCCATCTGGATATCGCCAAGGCACTTGGCGTGGAATACTACTTCGCCCACCCCTACCACTCTTGGGAACGCGGGGCAAACGAGAACATGAACGGACTCATACGCCAGTATCTGCCGAAAAAGGAGTCGTTCAAGGGAATCTCGCCGCAAAAAGTCCGGTGGATACAGGACAAACTCAACAACAGGCCAAGAAAAAGGCTTGCTTTTATGACTCCGTTAGAGTATATTTGTATGCAAGTTAAACAAGCTGACCGATTGCGTTAGCGACAAAAATCCGCCTTTGATAAAGAAACGGGAAAAGAGCTGCATCAGATTGTCGCCAAAATGAGCAAGTCCCTGAAGAACGTGGTGAACCCGGACGATGTCGTTCAGAAATACGGCGCGGATTCGCTTCGCTTGTACGAAATGTTCATGGGTCCCCTCGATGCGGTCAAACCTTGGAATACCCAAGGAATCGAAGGCATGTACCGTTTCCTTTCCCGCGCATTCCGTGCGGTCATCGGCGAAGAAGACACCGTTGAATACAAAGACACGCCTGTTCCCGCAGAACTCGCCAAAGTGATGCACCAGAGCATCATCAAGGTAACCGATGCGATTGAAAAGTTGAGTTTCAACACGGCGATAAGCCAACTTATGATTTTCAACAACGAACTTCTCAAATCCGCCGATCGCTACCGCGAATCCTGCGAAGTATTTGCCCTTCTTTTGCAACCGTTCGCACCGCACCTCGCCGAAGAAATGTGGCAAGTGCTCGGACACAAAGAATCGATGGCCTACGCGCCCTGGCCCAAAGCCGAAGAATTCTCCGTGGAAGTCGTTTTCCAGGTAAACGGAAAAGTCCGCGCCAAAGCGCAAGTCGCCAAAGACATGGACAAGGCCGCACTCGAAAAACTTGCCCTTGATAATGACCGATTAAAAGAATTTATGGCGGGCAAAACCGTCGTGAAGTCCATTGTCGTGCCGGGCAAGCTTGTGAGCATCGTGGTGAAGTGACGCGACCTTCGGTCGTGTCATCCTGAACGTAGAGGCGTAGCCTCGTAGTCGAAGGATCTAGGAGGGGAAAGCCTTCCGCACCACCTAAAGGTGGCCATGTACACTAAGGCCTAAAGGCCAAGTGTCCAAAGGTCGCTTCGGCCCCGGCCCCGCCCTTATAATCACGCCCACTCAAACGAGTGGGCGTCTTTGTATAACTCGCCCAGCCGGGTCTTCCGTTACCCCTTCTAGCGGGCGCTCTTTAGCAAGACGGCACAATAAATACGTGCCAGGAACCTTCGTCCTTCCCTTTTTCGACATAGTGCTTGTCGATTAGGGTCTGTACTAGTTTCTTGACTGAAGTCGGCTGCAAACCGAGCTTACGTTGTATGTCAGCTAGCGTCAGTACGGGTTCACTTTGCATCATGTTCAGGATTTTTCCGTAGTTCGGTGTACGGAACTCGATACACTCGCCATCGTACCACCAGCGATTTTCTCCGCGCTTTGTCACGAATAAAACATCCGCGTAGACTTCTTGAGCAACGATGTTGCGGAAGTACCGAAGGAAAGGGCTGATGGATTGAATCGATGCTTTTGCTCCGTCACTTGGAGCAGACCCAACAGCCAAATCTGTTGAGTGCAATGCTTCCAGATATTCCGTTTTTTTGCGACTCCGAATGACAATCATCGGAATATCGTGCTTTGCCAAGATATAGTTCACCAACAGTCGCGCAATACGTCCGTTTCCATCTTCGAACGGGTGGATTCGAATATAGCGGTAATGGAAAAGCGCTGCCAATTCTATAGGCGAGAGCCTTCCCTCTTTTTCGGCCTCGTTGTACCAGTCGACAAGATCGGTCATCAGGGCGGGAGTCTCTTCCGGCGACGCATATTCGAACCTGTCGCCGTAGCGAGTGATGACGCTGTTCGGGCGCGTCTTGTACTGCCCAGCATGAACCGTGTATCCGATTTGCATCCCGTCGGGCAGGGTGCGGTGAACTTCGTAATCTTCGCGCAAAAGGGTACGGTGCAGTCCGCGAATGAAGTTTTGAGTGAGCGGAGATTCCTTGATACGGGATTCCGCTTCCATCATCTTGAGAGATACTTCACTTGCGACCATCTCCTGCACGCTTCTTACGTTCGCTTCGCCAATGACCTTTCCGAAGAGCAAAAGAATTTCGGTCTGCCCGTAGGTGAGCGTGTTGCCCTCGATATGATTGCTGTTGTAGTTGAAATCCACCGAAAAACGGCGGGCAAGCCTTGCCTTGTCGTCGTCGGAAATGGGCTGGATTTTACGCCATGCATCGAGTGCCTTGTCTAGGGTCAGGTATCTCATATCCATAAATATAACCAAAATGTTGCTAAAAAGGTAGTGTAATACAGCCCTTTTTGATAACATTTTTATCAAAAAGGGCTAAAAAGCTCCTTTTTACCCTCCGCAGAACGCAAGCGACGCCACAATCCCCACGATAATCAGGAACGGCAGAACTTTCAACAGCAGCGTGATGGCGCATGCGTCTCCTGCGTCGCCAGCCCCGAAAAGGGCCAAAATCCCGAGCACGATAAGGAATGTTACCAGCATAGAACCTCGCCCTTACAAATATACATACCGCAAATGTCAGATTATGACAATCGGGTGTTTTGCAATGAAAAAAAATGGATTTTTTGGTTGTTTTTTTCGGCATTTGTTTGTTAATGATGTGCTTTTTAAGATTATATTTGAGGAAATCATCTTAAAATGGACTTCGCTTTCTTTCAGGAGATTTTTATGCCTATCGGTTGGAATTTCCCAAACAACAATCATGGAACGATTAATGGTATTGGCGACGCCGGTATTGAAACGTTTAAGGGTGCTTTATATAAATCGTTGGCGAGAGAAATATGTCAAAATTCGCTAGATGCGCGTCTAGATGAAGGAAAACCTGTTGTTGTTGAATTCCAACTTACTGATGAACTTAGAACGCGAATACCGGATTACACACAATTGTGGGAGGCTATACGCAAGTGTAACCGTTTTTGGACAGGGCAAGGAAATCAGCGTGCGATGGATTTCTTTAGTAGAGCTGATGAATGTACTAGGCTCCCATTGGTTTCGATTTTACGCATTAGCGACCATAATACAACAGGATTGACTGGTTCTAGGGATTCCATCAACACTCCTTGGCAAAATCTTGTTAAGGCATCGGGCGTGTCCGGAAAGGATGGTTCTGCTGGAGGCAGTTTTGGAATAGGGAAGTCTGCTCCGTTTGCTTGTTCTGAAGTAAGGACTATTTTTTACTCTACATTGGATAAGTATGGATTAAAAGCTTTTCAAGGAGTTGCACGATTAGCGTCATCTCCCGTAGTAGAGTCATCAGATCTTTACACAACAGGTGTTGGGTATTATGGGGATATTAAAAAAAATACAGCGCTGGAGGAATGTCGTTCTTTAACACAGGGATATACGAGAAAAGATAGTGGAACTGATTTGTTTGTTTTGGCCTTTATAAAAAAGAAAAATTGGGAAAATGAAATTATTAAGGCTGTATTAGATGATTTTCTTGTCGCTGTTTTTAATGAGGACCTTGTCGTTTATGTCAATAAGACATGTATCTCGAAAGATACATTACAGGGTTTGTTAGAAAGAATAAAAGAAGAGTGTCCTGACATATACAACAATTACCTTGTAATGACAAAACCTACTTATCAGGAAAATCTTGATTTTGAAAATATGGGTAAAATTTCATTACGCGTACTTATGGGGAAAAATCTTCGACGAAAGGTGATGATTTGTAGAAAGAATGGAATGCGAATATATGATCAGAAAAAAATATCTACAATCATTGATTTTGCTGGCATCTGTATTCTTGAAGATGAAAAAGTCAATGAGTATTTTAGGAAAATGGAAAATCCACAGCATACTAGATGGGAACCTGATCGACATACAGATAAGGATGCGGCCCTTAAATTTAAGGCGCTTAAGGATTTAATACGAAATTACATTCTTGATAAAGGTGCACGAGCAACAGTTGATGAAACTGATGCTGAAGGCGTCGGTGAATATTTGGCTGATTTTGGTGAGAGCTTTTCTAATAATGAAGAAAAGAGTGAGCAGGTTTCAGACCAAAATATGGATATTGAATTATTTGACTCCCCAACAAAAAGTATGCAAAAGGGTTTTGAAAGAATGCCTGGTGATGGTACTTCGTTTGAAGAGGGCTTGGGCGATATAGAAGATTATACGGGTGGTGAAGATGGTGAAAAGGATTATCACGATGATGACCCGAACAAAACACATGAAGGTAACTCTTTTGGTAAAAATGATGGGCCAGGTCAAGGTTCTGGCGGATTAAGTGGCTCGGGAGAAATTCGAGAAACTGGCTCGCGGAACGGGGATAGCGATCAGATGATGAAAACGACTTATAATGTTAGAATGATGTCTATCCGCATGATGGAATTGAATTCGGCTAAAAATGAATATTTGCTGATTTTTACGCCAGAGAAAGTTTCTGGAAAAGCTTTTTTGCAATTGCAGCTCTCGGGAGAACAACCGGGGAAAATTCCGCTCAGGGTTGTTAAAGCGAAAAATAAAGAAACAGGAGAAAATCTTCTTTGTAATGGAGATCGAATCCTGTTTGACACAATTGTTCCTCAAAAGAAATATAAAATTGAATTTTCAATTGATTATGCGGAAAAGTGTTCGATGGAGGTGAATCTTTATGGATATACGCGCTAGATTATACCCATATCCGGTATTATCTGCTGATACCGATGATTATATTGACAGCGAATTTTCCTTCACGGTCGTTCCCCAAAAACAATTGACGGAAGTTAGTCTTGATATAACAATATCGTTGAATAATGCAGAACTTCAATCAAGAATTGACAATGACGATGCTGTTATTTTAATTCACATAGAATGTTCAAAGACGAGTTTTCGCAAAGCGATAAAAACAACGGATATGCATAAAGTCTTACTGATTTCTAACAAAAGGCTGAACGGAAATGTTTCAATTTGTTTGTTTGTGGTTGCAGCAAAGGACTTGGTTGACTATTCAAATGGTAAATTCAATGAAGATTATGAAGGGATGTCTTTCAACATTGAAAAGGGAAATATACTTGCCATTGGCGGACAGCGTATTTTACAGGTGACAAAGGAAGCCGAAGAGTTGTCTAAAATACCATCTATCTTTACGATATGCCGAGCTATGTCGGATAATGAAGATGAGGGTATGCAGATAGATCTCGACCGTGATAAGATTGTTATAACTTTATGTGATGATGCTTTTAAGAACTATAAACTACTGTGTAACTCTACAAGCAAGTTGCCCATTTTTCATGCAATGGTTATTATTCCAGCCCTAATTTATGCTCTTGAAAGTATTCGTAAAGATGGGATAAATGCCTATGAGGGGCGAAGATGGTTTAAATCTATTCGTCGAACTCTTGAACGAAGCGATATTAAACTCGATAAGGATACTCTGGAAATGAAACCGTCGTATTATCTTGCACAGAAAATGATGGAATCTCCTGTAAATAAAGCCTTTTCGGCAGCCGTTGCTGAAGTAGATTTGGAAGATGAGGACTAAAGATGAAAATTCATTTTCTTAAAGAATCTAGCCTTGAAACACTAAGGAAAAACATTCATGCGAATTTGAACTGCTATAAAAATCCATCTAACGAATGGATTGCAGATGCTTGTGGTGAAGAACCTTTTGTTGAGTTTAAAGCGGAAATTTCAGACTTTGAATTGAAATTTGATGTGAATAGGGAAGCCAGTAAACAGGATGTTGAAAATGCGATAAAACTTTACGACGCAATGAAAAACTTGAGCGATACGCAGGCAACAGACGAGCGTTTGTGGGCTGGAATCTGCCATAATGATTTTTATGGTTTTCTCAATAATCGATGGCAAATGAGTAAGCCGGGAAAGCTAAAAGACAATGAAGTTGTATCTAGGTTTTTCTTTGCTAGAAACTTGAAAAGAGGTTTATTCCTAAATTCTCTTGCAAAATTATGGTGGTGCGCCCGTTTGACTTATAATGAAAAGCTTGAAGATCCGTTTTCTCTAACTAGGTATTTTGCTGATGACTTTACAACGAAAACGCTAATGATTTTTTCGAATAATTTTATGGCGAATAAGAATATTGTAACAGGGCTAATCACTGCTTTGCAAAAGCTGGAAAAAGAAAACTTTGTTTTGCCAAATCAAAAGAAGAAACGTGAAGTGTATTATGAGGCAACTCGATACTTAAATGTTCTTGGTGGCACAAGTATTTTAGATTTTTTCAGTGCTGAGGAAATTGAAGACCGGGTTATTCGACATCTCAAAGCGATGTAGAACAGAATCTGAAATAATGTCTAAGAAGCTTTCGCTTTAGGGATAGTGACCCCTTGGGGCGGCTCTGTGGTGCCGTTTTATGAGGTTGGGCGGGAATGGAGTGAACCGGGCGACCCATAAAATATAGCCCGATCCGCACGAAGTGCGGGGAACGCCCAAATGCAAATCTTTCCGACGAAGTCGAAGAAAAGAACGGCACAGCTGCGAAAGGCGAGTGCCGCGACGGGGTGCTTGCACACCGGCATGGTCGAGCCGAAGCAGATGGCGCTTGCGCCACTTCTTCAAGAAGGGAACCGACATCGAGCTCAAGCAGATTGTGGCCAAGATGAGTAAGTCCCTCAAGAACGTGGTGAACCCGGACGATGTCGTTCAGAAATACGGCGCGGATTCGCTTCGCTTGTACGAAATGTTCATGGACCCGCTGGATGCCGTGAAGCCGTGGCAGACCAAGGGCATCGAAGGCATGAACGGTATGAGACCGTTCGGCCAAGCCTCACTCTCGCCACCGCCTCAGCTTAACGCATGAGGCTATGTGGCTCACGGCCTCGGCCGCGCCTGGCGTTCCGTGGTGGGCGACAGCGATGAAGCCCCGGTCTTTGTGGATGAAACCGCTCCGGAAGCCATCGAAAAGGTGATGCACCAGACCGTCATCAAGGTGACAAGCGACATTGAGAACATGAGCTTCAATACCGCGATTAGCCAGCTGATGATCTTCAACAACGAAATGATGAAGATGGACAAGCGCTACCGCGAACCGTGCGAAACCTTCGTGAAGCTGTTGCACCCGTTCGCCCCGCATATCGCCGAAGAAATGTGGAGCATCCTCGGACACAAC
Organism: Hallerella porci; assembly: GCF_003148885.1. Lineage (NCBI taxonomy): Bacteria > Pseudomonadati > Fibrobacterota > Fibrobacteria > Fibrobacterales > Fibrobacteraceae > Hallerella > Hallerella porci. Next base: position 20,661 of record NZ_QGHD01000033.1, read on the forward strand.
GAATCGCTCACGAACGTCGCCTGGCCCAAAGCCGACGCTTCCAAAGCCGAAGAATCCTCCGTGGAAGTCGTTTTCCAGGTAAACGGAAAAGTCCGCGCCAAAGCGCAAGTCGCCAAGGACATGGACAAGGCCGCACTCGAAAAACTTGCCCTTGATAATGACCGAGTAAAAGAATTTATGGCGTGCAAAACCGTCGTGAAGTCCATTGTCGTGCCGGGCAAGCTTGTGAACATCGTGGTGAAATAAAGGTCCCTGAGCAGGTTGGCGAGCGTCTGTCCTCGCTTGACGGGGATGCCGAACCAACCGAAGGTCCGAACAGCCCTTAGTGAACCAAGCCTCCCTGCGGGGAGAAGGATCTAAAAGCATTGAAAAGGCGTTCCCTGTGGAACGCCTTTTTTGTGTGGAAATTATTTTACCAGGTCGTTTTTACTTCGTAAAGCGGAATTTTTGTGTCTCGCGTTATTATCGTCAAATCGTTTTCAATTGCTTGAGCGATAATGAATCTATCAAACGGATCTTTGTGGATGTCAGGCAACTTTTTTAACCTTTCTGCATCGTATTCCGTTGGCGGGAGATAAGCAAAGCATTCGTTTTCTAAAACATTTCTCAATTCAGGAATGCTGATGTTGAATTCAAGAGTTCCTTTCGCTTGCTTTATCGCGATTTCCCAAAGAGAAGCATAACTAAAATTATATGTACTCCGCGAACTCTTCGAGCGGTTCGTCAAAGTCGGGAGCCATTTTGCAGGGAATGTCCTTAAGACACCCAAAGCCTTTCTTCTGGGAAACGGACTTTGAGCTTTCCTCCGAGGCAAACTTGAAAAAAATGTAGTCCACATAGGAATCGATCTCGTCAAGAGCCGATTGCGGGAGAGATTTCAATTTTTTTTCTAGGAGTGCGTAATTCATAAAGACCTCCTTGCAACACCTCAATATACATTTTTCGTAATTTGAAGTCAATGTGGCCGACCGGGAAGGCTTGAATACGCTCCATTTCCGACCCGGAATAACACCGCTTTTCTTGCAATCGCGCGATTTCGAGCTGATAAACTTTTTGAACGAAATGCTCGGCTTTAAGTTGTTTTACAGAGTGTAAACGAAGGAATGAGCAATGGATCTTAACGAGAGTATCAAATGCTGCTGCCAATAGAACTTTGTATGATTTAGGTTCCCGTTATGGCGAAGCCGCGTCTCTTGATTTAGCAGCTTACGATGGAAAGTCGCCAAGTCCAAAAATAGAACCACCTCTTCGCTCTTCTCTATGTATCTTTGGTTGAGAATATTTTGCGGAGCTGCGGCAATTCCCGCCGTATCAACAATGGCAGATTCTCCCGGAGCGAACGGACGATTCGCGTCAATGTAATCCCGCATAGTTCCCGGAAAAAACAACCAACTCCATAAGAAAAACGGTGAAAAGAGATGCTTTGGGACGCGCAACCAAAGATTCCATTTCCTACATGTCTAAACAAACTCCGCAAAAAATAAAAGTTGTCGTTGATTATGAAAATCTGAATCATTTATATAAAACGGGGTTTAGTGGACGATATGAAATTTCGTCAAATGGTCGGGAAAAAAAATTTTGGCTGAATGGAAAACTATTACAAGAAGATGCTTATTTTATTGAATTTAAAAAGAATTTAGCAAAACAAAGTGAAGAAGTTTCCCCATATAGACCGCCTCGGGTTGAATATTTGACAGCGGAAGAAATTGAAAATTTGATAAATGGTGCGGGAATTGTTATCAAGCGTGTCCGTAATGCAAAAGCGGATAATGTAATTTTGGGATATAACTTTTTAAAAGTGAACTGATTTTGGAGGTTTCTATGAACATTTTCAAACTGCTCGCCATTTTCGCAATGATTTCTATCACGGCCTGCACTTCGGAGACTTCGCCCTCGGGCGCGGAAAAGCCGAACGAAAATTCCTCAACGGAACTTTCGTCAAGTTCCGCATCTTACGGCATCGTTCCCATCGATACGACCATTCGGGATTACGTCGATCCGATTGAAGGCACGATTTCTTCGGCTTCGAAAACGAGTTACAACTTTTCAACGAAGCGGACGATTCTTTTTGATTCGACGAGAATTTTTGTCGCCGCATATTTTCAGGACAGGGCAATTCAAGGTTCCACGGATCGTGCGGGCGGCTCGGCGACATTCACCTATCGGCTTTTGAAATCGGCGAACTCGGGCAAGGACTTTGTCGGTTGGCTTCTTTCTGGCGGATATTGGAGCAACGACTGCATCTCGGATTCCGCACATTTTGTCTCCCGATGCTTGACGCAAAACGGCGAACTTGTAGATTACAACAACGGATGCTCCGTCAACAATTTGCAGCTTTCCTGCGTCTATCCATACGAAGCTGCAAACGATTCCGCCGCCTTAAAAACGCTTTCGCAAGAGTTTCTGAAATTTGCGAAGGAAAGTCTGTCGGAGGCCGAAAATTCTTCGCCGAGTTACAGCAAAAGCTCCGCGTCAACGGCACCCGGACAGTGACCGAGAAAGAGCCTGAAATCACGACGGGGGCTTATGTCAAATTTTACCGCGGTCGAAAAATTTCTAAATTGTCCCCAAAACCATTTTCCCTATGGAGTTTTTGATGAACGCCGCTAAAAAAAAACGAGCAAAATCCAGAAAAAGAACAGACTCCCGACTTTATGAAAAAAGCCGAAGAATTCTTTGCCAACAACCGCAAAATTTTCCTTTGGGCTCCCGTATATGACGAAAGCGCCACCCGAATCGTAAAGCAGATGATGTATCTGGATTCGCTTTCCCACGACGACATCACATTTTATATCAACAGTCCCGGCGGTGTCATTTCCAGCGGGCTCGCCATTTACGACTGCATGAACGCCATCCAGAGCGACGTGGTCACAGTGTGCTGTGGACAAGCGGCTTCCATGGGCGCAGTTCTTTTAACCGCGGGCGCAAAGGGCAAACGCTACGCCTGGCCGTCGGCGCGCATCATGATTCACCAGCCGCTGATTCAAGGACAAATGGAGGGACCGGCAAGCGATATCAAAATCCAAGCCGAAGAAATGCTCCGCATCCGCTCCATTACAACGGGAATCATCGCCCAAACCACCGGAAAATCCAGCGAAGAAGTGGACAGGGATACCGAACGCGATAATTTTATGTCGGCAGAAGAGGCAAAGGCCTACGGACTTGTCGATGAAGTAAAGAGCGTCTTCTAATGGGATTTTTTTCGGCCATCAAAAGCGGACTCGCCAAAACCCGCGAAGCCATTCTCGGAGAACTTAAAGGCATTGCCGGCAAAGGCAAAGTCACCGACGAAATGCTCGAAGATTTGGAAGAGCGCCTGATTAAAGCGGACGTGGGGACAAGTGCCGCATTCGTTTTGACCGACGCCCTTCGCGAAGAGGCTCTTGGCAAATCGCTTTCCCAAGAAGAGGTGCTCAACATTTTGCGGGCAGAAGCGGAACGCTTTTTAATCGATCCGCCGCCGTTTGCATTCAAAGGCAAGCCTCACGTGATTTTAGTTATCGGCGTGAACGGAGCGGGCAAAACGACGACCATCGGAAAGCTCGCCAAGAAATTTGCAGATGAAGGGCACAAGGTGATGATTGCCGCAGCCGACACTTTCCGAGCCGCGGCGATAGAACAGTTGCAGGTTTGGGCGGAGCGTTCCGGAGCCGAATTTGTGCACCACGCCGAAGGTTCCGATCCGGCTGCGGTCGCCTTTGACGCTTGCGCAGCGGCCAAAGCCCGCGGTTGCGACATCGTATTCATCGATACGGCGGGCCGCCAGCAAAACAAAGACTACCTGATGGAGGAACTCGCCAAAATCGTCCGCGTTCTCAAAAAACAGGATGTCGCGTACCCGCACGACATGCTTCTCGTGATAGACGGCAATACCGGTCAGAACGCCATCAATCAGGCGAAAATTTTCAACCGGAGTTTTCCGTTGACGGGACTCATCGTTACCAAATTGGATGGCACGGCGCACGGCGGCTCCGTCCTTTCGATCGCCAGCTCGCTCAAAGTCCCGATTCTTTGGGTTGGAATGGGAGAACGCATCGACCAGCTCGTGCCCTTTAAAAAGGCGGAATACGTCGATGGCCTCTTTAAGGAATAAAATCCTTTTCGGGACGCTGGCCGTTTTAGCGACGGCCTGCACCGAAAACATTTCCGTCCCCGCGGAATTTGTTCGTCTCTATGGCGACTTGAGAATTGCCGAGCGAGAATTTGGCGAAACTTCTCCCGAAGGACGCATCGCCCGGGTTCAGATTTTGGAACGTTACGGCTACACCGCCAACAGGTTCGATTCCATTGCAGAACAAATCCAGAGCAACTCCAATTTGTGGGAACCCTTTCAGGAATCGGTTTTGGTCTATGTGGATTCCATCGCGGTTCTCGCCGGCGCAGTCACTCCGCAGCCCAAAGCAAACACGCTTCCCCAAAAGGCCAAAAAATGAAAAACGCGATTTGCCTTTGTCTTATTCTGTGCGGGCTGTCCTTTGCCAAGACGCCGACCGATTCCACACATTGGGAAAATTACTCCCAAGCCCTCGCCGAAGCAAAACGGGATCACAAAATGGTATTCGTCGATATTGTCGCCGACTGGTGCCTTCCCTGCCGCGAAATGGACAAGACAACCTATCGGGACAAAGGCGTCGCCACATTGCTAAACACCCGCTTTCACCCGGTGCGCATCAAACAAAACTCCCAGGACACGATTTTATGCGACACTCTGCGCCTGCCCGTGGAACGCTGTTTTTTTGACGTGTGGAATCTGCAAGCGGTTCCCTCGTATGTGCTGATCGCGCCAAACGGACTTTCGATTCTGACCTATTCTAGTCGTCCCTTAAAATCCCGCCCAGCCCGCATAACTATTGGGAAAAACTGATTTCCACCCTGTGAAAATATTGCAAGGTTTTCTAAAATATGAC
>NZ_QGHD01000034.1 GCF_003148885.1 Hallerella porci
GCAAAGACAGTCCTACAAGAGAACCTTGAAGAAGGTCCATCGTGACCAGCGTTTCCGCAATCACCCGAAGAACGGCAAGAAGGCTCACAAGGCAGATCGCAGGCTGAAGACAATCGCGGGACGGCTCGTCCGTGAATTAGAGCGAAATCTCGCCAGCAAGAACTTGTTGAACACGTACAAAGGAAAAATCGAGCTTTTCAAAAAAGTTTTGGAGCAGAAGAGGTGCGACAAGGACAAGGTCTATTCGCTACACGAGCCCGAAGTAAAATGCATCGGCAAGGGCAAGGAACACAAGAAATACGAGTTCGGCAACAAGGTGTCAATCGCCCGGAGCTACAGCGGCATCATTGTCGGCGCGGTCTCGTTCCGGGACGAGTATGACGGACATACGATAGACGATACGCTTGACCATGTTGAACAAATGCTTGGATTCAGGCCGAGCCGGGCCGCATGCGACCGGGGCTACCGCGGACAAAAGGAATCCGGAACGACAAAGATCGTAATACCGGACGTCCCGAAGAAAAACGCGACTTACTACCAGAAGGAAAAGGCTCACAAGCTTTTTTGCAAGAGGGCGGGCATCGAGCCTATCAACGGCCACCTGAAAAGCGACCACCGTATGGGCAGAAATTTCTACAAGGGAATCTTTGGCGACATACTCAATGCAAAGCTTGCTGCGGCAGCGTTCAACTTCAAGAGGGCCATGAGGCGCTTTTTTGCCCTGTTGGAATGGCTGTACTGTTGCTTCCTTTGCCGGGAAGGGGTGAATAAAAACGGCGAACCTCCTTATCCTGCGCTCGCAAAGTGACTTTTTAAGGGTCAACTATGTAGTACAAAACACAAAAGGCCCCGCCGAAGCAGAGCCTGAAATTTTTTTTCAGCAAAAACGCAAATGGGGTTCGTGGTTTATCGTGGAATGCTTTCGGAGACGATGTCAAGGGATTCTTGGAAGCTCTCGCAAGTCTTAATCCACTGTATGTCGTGGAATGCTTTCGGAGGGTGGCATCGCCGAGGCCTTATAAATCAAGGGTTCCAGAGGGCGTTTTTCTGCCAGACTTTTTGAGCACTACCTCCAAATCGACTTTTTTCGGAGGATTTTTGTATAACTCGTTGATATTCAACGAGGTAGCCTGATTGCATTTTTGCCGGTGCTTAGAATGTACTGCTCAAACTCGCGGGTCTAGGCCTCAATACCCTAAATATACATCATTTTTCGCGAAAAAACGCAAAAAATCAGCTGTAAACTTTTTTCTATACGGTAATCGCGTATCGCCCGCCGCCAAAGGTGGTGTTCTTGCCGACTCCGACCATTTCCCCTATCGAAAGGAGCGCTCTCGCTGTTTCGGAAATGTTCTTTAGGGTCACCGTGCCGGTGAATCCGGAGTAGTCGATGCGCTTGTTCTGGCGAGAACTCAGTCGAGACCTTGTTGTCTTGGTGGTTGCCGCCTGGGATTCCATGGCGAGTAAATCCTGCAAAAGTTCGTCGAAGTTCCAGTCTGTGCCGTCTATACTGCCGTAAGCCTTGCAGAGCAACTCGATTCTTTGTAGCAAGTTCCACGAGAACATTTCAAGGTTCCAGTCTGTGGATTCCTTGCGGTAGTGCCTAAATGTTGTCGGCGTGAAAAAAACGAGCTTGAGCGAATCGTTATTGGAGACCTGAACATCTGCAATGTCTGTGACGGTTGGTGGGCGCATCCCGTCGATGTAGAAACGTGTCGCATCGTGTCCGATACCTTCTTCGCCAAGAGCGGTCAGGCATTTTTCGAGTGTATCGGAAAGTGTGCTGGACAGTCCAAAGAAGGTGATTTCTAGCCCGGCTTTGTCGTGTTCCTGCGGCAAGGCGAAAAATCGCAGGTTTATGGAACGGGGTTGCGGACCTTCGGGCGGTGCGGGTGTGCCCGGCAATGGGCCAAGGAGCGCACTGTAAAGGTGCGTGCAGTTTTCACGGTGGGCGGGGCTTGCAAAATCCTTGGTGATTTCATCGTACAGGTAATAACCAAGTGCTCCGCGTATGCCCGCTTCTGGAAACCTGAAAAAACGCTTGTAGTTTTCGATAACAAGCCTGTAATAGATACGTGTAATTTGGAGGTGCGGAATTGCGAACATAGGTCTCTGTTTTGGGTGATGAAAAGATAAACAATTTTGACGATTTTGGTGTGTCGAAAAAACGGTTGACCCGATAAGCCATGCGATTGGTCGCGAAAAATTCTACACGTGTGTGCGTTTCGAAGATGGTGTTGATGAAATTGACGACGAAGATTATCCAGAATACGCTTCTGTCCGTCTGGTCAAGGATGTGGAATAAGGCATACTCCTTAAACATTCAATTGTGTTGTGGTTAGAAGAAGGGACTCCAGGACTATGGGGTCACCTTTTTTTTGTTATGTTCATATTTCCTGTTGATTTTTTTTGTTTAACATTTTGTATATTACTAAATGTTAAATGGAGATATCTATGGAAAATCCTTTTGTTTTACGCCCTTACGAAAGCGCTGAACTTTTTTGCGATCGCGAAAGAGAAACACGGGATATTATAGACGATTTGCAAAACGGCATCCATGTGACGCTGATTTCTCCGCGTCGTTATGGCAAAACGGGATTGGTCTATCACGTTTTTGATGAACTTGCCAAAAAACGCCGCTCCATGACGCTTTGCTATTGCGACATTTACTCGGCAGACAATCTGGAGGATTTTGTCAAACTCCTTTCGGAATCCATTGTCTCAACTGTGAAGGCCGAGCCTACTTTAAAGAAGTTCTTCTCGTTTTTTTCGGGAATTCGTCCATTGGTGTCGTACGCCCCTGTTTCGGGTTCGCCACAGGTAAGCATTACGTACCAGAACGATGGGCAGAAGCTTTCTACGCTCAAAAGTATTTTTGATTTCCTAGGTTCCCAAAAAAAGACGTTTGTCATTGCATTTGATGAATTCCAAATTATCCGCAATTTTAAGGGAGTGAATATGGAGGCGCTGTTGCGCACCTATATCCAGCCGCTAAAAAATGTACGCTTCGTGTTTTGCGGGAGCCAAAAGCATATCATGACGGATATGTTTGTGAACGAAAAAAGCCCGTTCTACGAAAGTACGCATGTTGTTTATCTCGACAAAATCCAGCCGGATATCTATGGCGCGTTTATCAGGAAACTGTTTGGCATGGGGAGTCGTCGCATTGATGACGATGCTCTTGAGTTTATCTTGGAGTGGACCCGTTGCCATACGTTTTATGTGCAGTATCTTTGCCACCGCTTGTTCCGTGATGCTGGCAAGAAAATTACTTTGTCCGATGTGCGTCTGTCTTGTGCCGAAATTTTGCGAGAGGGAATGAATGGCTTCTTGGAACGTCGTAACTTGCTGACGGATAAACAGTGGCAGTTCTTGAAAGCGGTTGCCAAGGAAGGCTCCGTTGCACAACCCACGGCGGGTAGCTTTTTGAATAAATATAAACTGGGAACCGCTGCAGCCGTAAAACGGATTGTCACATCGCTTGTGGAAAAGGAACTTTTGCTTGAAACTCTCTCGCTAAAGGGCAAAAACTACTGCGTTTATAATGTTTTCTTGAGTCGCTGGCTTGAATCTGTTTAACATTTTGTAGTATACAAAATGTTAAATTCCGTTCTACACTCTCGAAGGGGCTTTTTCATGCTGTTCTAGCGGGCTGCGCTCCAGCGTACTAGCGAGGAGTGTTAGGCTTCCTATTTCCCGTGGTTGTAGATGTCACCGAATTCAGATTCAATGAATATCACGTTGAATAGATTTCCGATTCTGTGTCCTAAAAATGCGTGGTTGTCGCCGGTGGCGCGCATAACAATTAGGCTTTCTATTCCGGCAATGCCGTGTCGTAACTATACCTTTTCAGCCCCTTGAACGAGAAGACTATTTCGTCGTTTTGGGTGTTGCTGATGGCGCTAGGTGTAGGGGTTAATTTCTTTAATTTAGCCATCAAGTTGACGCAGGAAGAAGGTTCTCATAGATTCGTTCGAGATGACGGTGCCTCTGTCGTGAGGAACTGCGTTTATCCATGGAGACTCGCCGTGGGTCAGGTCCATTAACCCTATGGCAGAGTAGGATTTGTAACGCTCGTAAACCTGGAACAGCAGGTCTTCTTCCTGTGGGGTTAGCTGAATAAGTTGCGGATCGTCTTCTAGAACGATTCCGTTGCTTCCGAATTTCTTGTAGTAGTCATAAACGGACGGGACTACGGATCCGTACATCCAAGCCTCGATGTCGTCCGAGAATAATGGGCTGTTGAACAAGGCCAGGTGAAAGCCCTGTTCGTAGTATAGCAACTTTTGGAGCTTCAGGTTAGAAAGAAGCTCGCCGCCGTTCGCGGTGTCAAGCTCGGCGAACTTGATTAACCTGTTTGCTATTTGCAGTGCTCTGGGCATATCGTAAGCCTTTACTTAAATATAACTAATTGCCGCCTATGGCGGCAATATCAAACAATTACTATACAAATGTACACTATTTTGCATGAATGCCAATAGTTTTTTGAAATTTTTTCATAATTTTTCCCAAGTCCCTGCCGGAAGCCCGAAATTGTGCTGCCTTGCATGTAATTTTGCGCTTTCCTCAGCCATACATCATGTACCCTCCCCCTTGCAACAATTTCGTAATTTTCTAAATTTATACGGTATTACGCAATTTGTGGTAACGGATATCACGGATTGCTGTACATTGAACGGACGAGACCCTCGCGATGACGTTGACTAGTGACTTTTTGTTTGCCGGACCGCACCCCGCAGTTTCCCGTAGACTGGGGAAGGGCGCCCATTTGGTTTGATTTATGGCAGATGTTCAGCATATTTTCATAGTTGGCAGCAAGGGTATCCCAGGGGCATACGGCGGGTACGAAACCTTCGTCGATAAACTGACCGAATATCACCAGGATGACATCCGTTTCAAGTACCATGTGGCGTGTAAGGCCGAAGAAAACAGCGAGTTTGAGTATCACAACGCTCGCTGCTTCAAGGTAAAAGTCCCGAAAATCGGTGCGGCGGCGGCCATCGCCTACGATGTCCTGGCCATCAAGCAGAGCATCGCCTATATCAAGAAGAACAAGATTCCGCACCCTATCGTGTATTGCCTGGCCTGCCGAATCGGTCCGTTTGCGCGGAAGTTCCGGAAGCAAATCCACAAGCTGGGCGGCAAGTTCTACGTGAACCCCGACGGTCACGAGTGGCTCCGTGCCAAGTGGCCCTTGCCCGTGCGCAAGTACTGGAAGTATTCCGAAAAGCACATGGTCAAGCATGCCGACCTGCTCGTTTGCGACAGCAAGAACATCGAAAAATACATCCGCGAAAGCTATGCCAAGTATAACCCGCAGACGACTTTCATCGCCTACGGTGCCGAAATCCGCCGTAGCCGCTTGGCCGACAACGACGAGAAGTTTACGGACTGGCTCGCCGAAAAGGGCCTGAAGCCCAAGGAATACTACCTGGTGGTGGGCCGCTTTGTGCCCGAGAACAACTACGAGACCATGATCCGCGAGTTCATTCTGAGCAAGACATCCAAGAACTTCGCGCTCATTACCAACGTGAACGAGTCGTTCCTCGACGAGCTCAAGAAAAAGACCAGGTTCGACAGGGATCCGCGAATCAAGTTCGTGGGCACCGTGTACGACCAGGAACTGCTCATGAAAATCCGCGAGCAGGCCTACGGGTACTTCCATGGGCACGAAGTCGGCGGCACCAATCCTAGCCTGTTGGAAGCCCTTGCAAGTTCTGATTTGAACCTGCTATTGGATGTTGGCTTCAACAAGGAAGTGGGTGAAGATACCGCCATCTACTGGAACAAGACCCAAGGCGACCTGGCCAACATCATCGAAAAGGCCGATGCCATGATCGAAACCGAAATCAAGGCACTGGCAGACGCCAGCACCAAGCGCATCGCAGACGCATACAGCTGGGAATTTATTTCCGGAGAGTATGCTAAGGTGTGGGTGAAGTAAGTCTGGAGTTGGTGTGAAGATTTTTCATTATTCGTTAGGTTTTCCTCCATATCGATCCGGAGGAATGACCAAATTCTGCATGGATTTGATGATTCAACAGAAAAAAGACGGAAATGAAGTTGCACTTATTTGGCCCGGCCAAATGAACTTTCTTTTTAAAGAAGTTTCCATAAAGAAGCAGTACCCTCAATTTGGCATCTTAAGTTTTGAAATAGTAAATCCGCTCCCAGTGTCCTTCGACGAGGGCATACTTGACATTAACGAATTTACAAAAAGCACCAATTCTTCATGCTTCAAAAAATTTCTAGAGCAAGAAAAACCGGATGTAATCCACGTACATACCTTTATGGGTTTGCATCGTGAGTTCTTAGAAGAAGCCCAAAAGTTAAAGATACGATTAGTTTTTTCAGTACATGACTTTTTTGCGGTTTGCCCCAAGGTAACATTGTTCCGTAATGGTCAGGTTTGTTCAAAAGCAACCGATTGCACTCTTTGCGAACATTGCAATAAATCGGCATTATCTTTGAATAAAATCAAGATACTGCAGTCTCCTGTGTATAGGTTCCTTAAAGACTCTCCTTTGGTAAAAAAAATTCGTAAGGGGCATCGAGACAATTATTTTAAAGAAGAGAATAATTATACAGATACATGGATTGCCACCGAACAATCATCGATCAGGTACAAGACTCTCCGTAATTACTACGGGAGTATGATTGATTTGTTTGATTCCATACACTATAATAGCACCTTAACCAAGAACGTCTTTGAAAAGTTCTTTATTCCTAAAAATACTTGCATAATTCCTATTACTCATTCAAGTATTAAGGACAATCGAAAGATTAAAACTTTCAATGATTGTCTGCGCATTACTTACCTAGGACCTCAAAATGGGGCAAAAGGGTATTTTTTGCTAAAAGAGTGTTTGGACGGCTTGTACAAAGAGCGCCAGAACTTTACACTGAACATATTCTTCACTCCAATAGATGCAGCCCCATACATGAATATACATGGGCGTTATACGTATGATCAACTGGAGCAAATTTTTGACGAAACGGATGTTTTGGTAGCTCCTAGTATTTGGTATGAAACTTTTGGCTATACCGTTTTAGAAGCACTAAGTTTTGGTGCACCCGTTATTACAAGTGAAAATGTCGGCGCTAAAGATATTTTTGACAGTAAATGCGGCATTGTCGTTAAAAATTTCAGCTGCGACACTTTGAAAAATACGATCAAACAGCTGAATTCTCGGCAACTGCAAGAAATGAATTCCAACATCATGAGCGCAATCAATATTGACTCGATTTCTGTTATGACAAAAAAAATCCACGATTTATGCTATAAGGAAAACTAATATGAAAATCGCATTTGTTATTGGTGCTCCTGTTACACATAGCGGTCATGGCGTTGTTAGTCAAGGAATGACATGGAAAAAAGGCCTCGAAGAACGTGGTCATGAAGTTGTTTTAGTTCAAAGCTGGAATTATTACGATTGGAAATCATTCGATGCGATTCTCTTCTTTATGCACAACGAGTTTGTCGTTGATTACATCAATGCAGTCTCAAAGGTAAATCCAAATATTTATTATGCTCCTGTATTAGATCCTGATTTCAGCATCTTTATGATGAAAGCAATTTCTAACTGGGGATGTTCAAGGCTGAAAATCTACAACCGCTATTATAAAACAAAGCGCATTTTTCCCTGCGTAAAATATGTTCTGGTAAGATCAGAGTTTGAAGCCAAGTACGTTGAAAAAGGATGGAATGTTCCTAAGGAGAAAATCTTAAAGGTTCCCTTGTCTTTCAACCTAAAGCCTGAAGTAACTAACTTTGAACGCGAAAACTACTGTTTTCATGCCAGTTACTTAGCAGACGCTCGCAAAAATGTCAAAAGGTTAATTGATTCTGCAAAAAAATACGGTTTTGAGCTAAAACTTGCCGGGAAACTACGAAACTCCGAAGAAGAACGAACAATCTATTCCTGGATCGGAGATGTCAAAAACATTTCTTATTTAGGTTTTCTTTCCAAAGAGGATTTGCTTTCGCACTATACACGAGCAAAGGTATTCGCCCTGCCCAGTATTAATGAAGGGGTCGGAATTGTCGCTTTAGACGCTGCTTCTATGGGCTGCGACGTTGTGATAACTAACTTAGGCGGCCCGCAGGAATATTACAACGGATTAGCAACACCAGTCAATCCATATGATATTGACGAAATCGGCAAAGCGATACAATCTTGTTTGAACGGAAAAACAAACCAGCCAGCCTTACAAAGGCATATACATGAAAATTACTCCTTGCAGAAAATTTCGGAGATACTAGAGAATGCCTTCCGTAATTAATATGCTAAAAGCGAAAATCTCTTTAAGCACCTGGATGCTAGTGTACTTGTTTTCTCTAGCAACCAGTCTATATGCGCTAGGATTAATTCGCAATTCATTCAATGTAATGCTAATCGTTGTGATGGCTGTTTCTTTAGCGATTATGGTCTTTAAGACTCCATATTTTAGAAAACGCGAAATTCCTTTTTACGCGCTCTATTCGTGCATGTGTTTATTTGCTTTATTAAACGGAAAATCATTTCGCATTGGGACATTCCTTTATGCGGGAATGTTCATCTTTTCTTTTTGCTTTTACGACAGATTACTGTGTAAAGGTCTTTTAAAAATAGACGTTTTTTGTTCATTTCTTAAAAAGATCATTTACGCATATTTCATCGTATTGGTCATTCAACAAGTTTCAACATTACTCGGATTACCTGTATTGAACCAATGCTGGAAATTTACAAACATATTTAAGCTAAACTCCCTTGCTCATGAGCCATCTTATATTGCCGGAACAATGCTTATTTTCATGTACTCATTTTTAACAATATCAAAAACTATTCGAAAGCAACAAAAGTATAGCGTACGAAAAAACATAAAAAAGGATAGATGGGTTTGGATTTCTTTTTTTTACGTAATGCTGTCGTGTGGAAGTAGTCATGCGTTGCTCGGAATCGTACTTTTTTCTTTATACTTATTAAGAGAATACAAAAAGTTCTTTGTTTTTTTTGGTATTGCATGCGCACTCATTTTCTTCGTTGGTCATAAAAAAATGGTACAATATGAAAGTTACAACCGCTTATATCAATCTATAGTGGCTGCAGTCTCATTAGATACCGAACAAATCAGAAAAACAGACCTCAGCACTGCAGCAAGAATTAATCCCATAATCTTTTATATTGAGGATTTTGATTTCTTTTCAAAAAATGTTTGGTTTGGGCATGGAATCGATTATTCAAAAAAACATACAATTGTACGATTACTCGGTCATGAAAATGCAATGGAGCAAGGAAACGCAACAGGAGGGTTATTTCCTGCATTTTTTCTGGATTATGGCTTATTATGCGGTTTGCTTTTTTTATTCGCCCTAAGATTTTTTACTATGAGAAAATTCATTTCATTCCCATTAGTTATTTGGCTATTCTTTTTTATGGCTATCGGATTCAACACATATATGCAATGGTTGTTTTTTGCATTTATGAGTACTACACTTTTTTTTGAACGTAAATCTTTGCCTGCAACATATTCCGAAGAAAGGTCCAATCGTTAGACAAATAAAGATGTTGTTATGAATAAGGTAAGTGTCATCATTCCCGTGTACAATGCGGAAAAATTTATCGCACGATGTGTCGAGTCAATTTTATCCCAAAGTTTTACAGAAACAGAAATTTTGTTAATTGACGACGGTTCTTCCGACAAATCTTTCGAAATATGCAAAGAGTATGCAATTTTTGACAGCAGGGTAATCTCCTTGCACAAGGAAAACGGAGGCGTCAGTTCTGCAAGAAATTATGGCATTGAAAAAGCTTCCGGAGATTGGATTCTATTTGTTGATGTTGATGATTACATAGACCGGGAATATATCGAACATTTTTTTAAAAATCCCATCCATGAAAACATTTTAGTCATTCAAAATGAATATCATGATTGTTATAACGGACAAAATCAACAGGTAAAGTCCGTTATTCACGGAAGCGATGTTGCTTTGGGTTATTTCTCCGTTAAAGATTTTTGTTGCTTATCACAAGGATTAAAAAAATCCAGTTTGGGACCATATGTAAAATTGTTCTCTGCAAAGATTATAAAAGAAAACAAACTTCGTTTTATGGAAGGGTCCGCATATTGCGAGGACATGCTGTTTTTTATTAGATATCTAAACCATTGCGATGGAATTTACCATATTGGATATACAGGATATCACTATATCATTACCCAGGGACAAGCTTCATTAACCCGCCGTAAAATTCCTTATAACGAATATTTAAATAGTTTTTTTGAATATTGCGAATGTAGAAAAGCTTTGTTGACAAAATACAAAGAAATTGACATTAGCTGGTGTTGTCGAAAACTGCTAAGTGGCTGTATCTATGGACTTAGAGGAATGATGTCCTCTGCTGTTTCTCAACAACAAAGTCTCAATACAATAAGATCTGTTCAATATGAGTTAAACAAAATGTCCTTTTCCTTCAAACAATCTAATTGGAAAATATTTCTATTCATTTTTTTCATTCGAAAATTGAATCCAAAGGTCACCTATTCCTTTTTGAAACTTCTCTCCTCTAAGTACTAAATATGAACAAACCTAAAGTTTCAGTAATAATCCCTGTATATAATGGGGAGAAATATTTACGAGATTGCCTGGATTCAGTTTTAAATCAGACTTACGAGAATCTAGAGATCATCATTATAAATGACGGATCCAAAGACCAGTCCGAAGACATTTGTCTTCAGTATTTTCAAAAAGACAAGCGCATCGTTTATAAAAGCAAAAAGAATGAAGGGGTTTCTGTAGCAAGAAATCACGCTTTAGATCTAGCAACAGGCGAGTTCATCTTGTTCATGGACTGCGACGATCTTCTTTCTTTAAACGCGATTTCATTTTTACTTACGACGGCTCAGGAACACCACGTAGATTCTGTAGCTTTCAATTATTGTCAATTTAGGGGTGAATTTAAGAGATTTATTCCATTTTCATTGCATGACAAACACATTTTTTGTAGAGAGATTCTGATAGAACAACTTTACAACTACCATACATCTAACATTGACTTGGGATTGGCGTTTCGAGCTGTTTGGGGAAAACTATTAAGCGCAAGTGTAATAAAAAAAGCAAACATTCGATTTCCTGAAGGAATGTCTTTAAGTGAAGATGCTTGCTTTATGTTCAACTATGTGATGGCTTGTGATAAAATCTATGTGGTTGATGAGCCTTTATATCATTACCGATTAAATGACAATTCGGCAACACAAAGTCACAAGAGCAATTTAGTGTCTATCGAATTGCAGGAGTACGCCTTTATACAAAAAAACAAGAATAGAATCAACATTAACTGGGATGCAGTACTTTCTAAATACTGGATGACACTATGCTTCAACATCCTTGTAAATAACTTCAAAAAAAACAATGTTAAAGACTCAACTGTTTTTTTTGATACATGGAATGAATTAAAAAGTATGCAATTAGCACCTCAAATAAGGATTCAAAAAAACGTAAAGGACTCTATATGGAATTTATGCTTGCATTTCAAGCTATATTTTTTTCAAACCGTATTTTTGTTTTTATTGTATAAGAAGAAATCGCTAAAAAAATGACCGAGCAAAACCAAACAAAAAGACTAGCAAAAAACACACTATTGCTGTACTTCCGAATGATAATAGTCATGCTAGCTGGACTATATACTTCGCGCGTTGTTTTAAAATCTCTTGGTGTAGAAGATTTTGGCATTTATAATGTTGTTGGTGGAGTTGTTGCGATGTGTTCCATGCTGACAGGATCAATTTCTGCCGCCATTCAACGATTCTTCACTTTTGAATTAGGACGGAATGACAAAAGTCGTTTAAAATTAGTTTTTGGCACGTCCATTTCGATACAGCTAGTTTTTGCTGTAGTTATAATTCTCTTGGCAGAAATACTTGGTATTTGGTTCATAAACAACAAAATGAACATTCCTCTAGAAAGAACTAGTTCTGCTTTGTGGGTATTTCATTTTTCATTGATTACATTCGCAGTCGGACTAGTAAGTGTTCCGTACAACGCCGCAATCATAGCTCATGAAAAGATGTCTCTTTTCGCTTACATAAGCATTTTTGAAGTCTTTGCAAAATTATTCGTTGCGTACGCCATTTCTATTGCAACAATAGATAAACTGGTCTTTTATTCCTTTTTAATGAGTATTGTTGCGGTCGTCGTTCGTTTAATATACGGCTGTTGCTGCAAAAAATTATTTGAAGAATGTTCAAAATCAATATGCTTTGATAAAACCATATTCAAAGAAATGCTCGGTTTTGCTGGATGGAATTTCATTGGAGCATCAAGCAGTATTCTAAGAGATCAAGGCGGCAACATTTTACTTAACATTTTCTTTGGACCCGTCGTTAACGCAGCGAGAGGCATCTCCACACAAGTAAACAACGCAGTAATGCAATTTGTCACGGGATTTACGACAGCATTAAATCCTCAGATAACAAAATCCTATGCCTCAGGCGATTACAGTTATATGATGAGAATTCTATTTCTCGGGTCAAGGATATCTTTTTATATGTTATTAATCCTTGCCATGCCGATTATTATAAACGCAAAGTATTTGCTAACCTTATGGTTAGGCGATTTTCCAAAAGAAGCGACGTACTTTGTCCAACTCATTATGATTTTTTCTCTATCAGAATCAATTTCAAGTCCATTAATTACAGCAATGCTAGCAACTGGAAAAATCCGAAATTATCAATTAGTTGTAGGCGGTTTACAAATGCTTAATTTCCCGATAAGCCTCATTCTATTAAAGTACGGAGGAAATTCAGAAACTGTATTCGTTGTTGCTATAATACTTTCTCAAGCATGTTTTTTTGCTAGAACAGTCATGCTAAAAAGTTTAATCAAATTACCCGTTTTTTCTTATTTAAAAGAGGTTTATCTAAACGTAATTTTCGTTTTGATTATTTCATCAATACTACCCGTTATTGTTTCTTATAATAAAGAAACGAGCTTTGAACAATTCACAATATCTCTGGTAGTATCTCTAACATCTGTTATCGCCACCATTTACTTTGTTGGTTGCAATCACAAAGAGCGTTCTTTAATAAAAGATAAGATGCTTGCGATGAAAAGGAAATTTATAGGATGATTAAAATTCAAGAAAAAACACAATGTTGTGGCTGTTCTGCATGCGCAAATATATGTCCAAAGCAGGCAATTTCAATGGTTCCAGATTCTCTAGGATTTCTTTATCCTACGGTAAATGAAGATTTATGCATAAAATGCAATTTATGTGACAAGGTATGTTCTTTTAATGAAAATTACGAAAAACCAATAGATTTTAATAACCCTCGTCCTTTTGGGGTTAGGCATAAAAATATAGAAGAAGTTGTATCAAGTCGTAGTGGAGCAGTATTTATTGCTTTGTCGGACTGGATTCTTGATCAAGGTGGAACAGTTTATGGAGCTGGCTATAAAGATCATTTCCGTGTTGCCCATAAGCGAGCAACAACGAAAGAGGAACGTGATGAATTTAAAGGCAGCAAATACGTTCAAAGCGATATGGGTTCTGTGTTATCTCAAGTCAAAGAAGACTTAAAAGCCGGGAAAAAAGTGCTTTTTTCAGGAACCTCATGTCAAGTAGCCGGTGTAAAATCTTTTATTAAACATTCTGCAAGCCAATTCCTTGACAATTTATTTTGTATAGACATTGTTTGTCATGGAACCCCTAGTCCTTACGTGTGGAAAGAATATCTTTCTTATCTTGAAAAGAAAGAGAAAGATTCGATAACGAAGGTCTTTTTTAGAGATAAAGAAATGTTTGGTTGGGCTGATCATCGAGAATCTGTTGTATTCTCACAGAAAGGACGGAAATCATATCTTTCATATACCTATTTGTTTTATAAGCATATAATGTTTCGACAATCTTGTGGAGTTTGCCATTTTGCAAACACCAAGAAACCCGGAGACATTACGATTGCTGACTTCTGGGGATGGGAAAAAACTAACGCAGACGTAAATAAAGATGACAAAGGTATATCCCTGATATTGTGCAATACGCAAAAAGGGCTGGACTTATTCCATTCTGTAGAATCATCCGTCTATTTTTTTCCGGTAGAACTTGAAAAATGCTTGCAACCAAATTTAAAACACCCTTCATCGGTTCATAGGATGCGAATTCAGTTTGAACATGATTTCAACAAATATGGTATTAAATATATTTTAAAGAGATACGGAGATCTAGGGTGGCGTTATAAAGCAAAAATTTTACTTTTCAATGTGAAAAAATTGATTGCTAGGATGAAAAAATGAAGGTTGGTATTTTAACATTTCATTTTGCCCACAATTATGGAGCCGTTTTGCAGTGTTTTGCTTTGCAAAAATACTTGCAAAATAGAGGACATGAAGTATTTATAATAGATTACGCAAAGCGTTGTCTTGTAGATTATTACGCATGGTGGAATTACAAACGTATTATTCGTAAAAATTTCTTGAAAGGTGTTCGAGAAATTTTTCTTCTCCCCTTTAGAAAGAAAAGGTTTACGTCTTTCGAATCTTTCCAAAAAAAAATCTTCAAACTAGCAACCCCAGAAAAGGTTGATTGTTTCGTCATCGGTAGTGATCAAGTTTGGAACACCAATATAACAGTGGGCTTTGATGACATGTATTGGGGGAACGCCCCCTGCCAAAGAGGAAAAAATGTATTCAGTTACGCAGCTAGTATGGGGGATGCTTTAACAAAAATTGATAAAAACATCGTTGCTTCGCATTTGAAAAATTTTAAAAAAATAAGTGTAAGAGAATATGACTTGGCTCAAGAACTTCTTTTGTGTTCAGGACAATCTGAAATTGATTTAGTTCCTGACCCAACACTGCTTTTGACAGAAGACGAATGGAGCAATCTAGCGGATGCTCCGTTAAAAAAAGACTCTTACATATTGGTTTATCAAGTTAGAGCATCTATCAAGGTCAAGAAAATTGCAGAGGCTGTGTCAAGGCAACTGGGTAAGAAGATTATATATCTTTCACCCGATTTAGCAATGAAAAATTCCTGCGTAAGCTTAACCTCATCCCCTGAAAATTTTTTAGGGCTTATAAAAAACGCCGCTTTTGTAGTCACATCATCTTTTCACGGAACTGTCTTCAGCATTTTATTCAAGAAACAGTTCCTGTGTGTCAAACTAAATGATGGCTGTGATGCTCGTTCTCTAACACTTCTTGAATCAGTTGACTTAAAAGACCACTTTGTTGAATCGTTTCAAATAATGCCAACCTGCGATTGGAACGTTGTAAATGAAAAATTAAATCAGTTAAAAGAAAAATCTCTTTCCTTTTTTGAAAAGTGCGATTTGTAGTAGAGGAATCTTGTTATGAAGAACATCTTAATTGACATGACCTTTATAAAGAAAGACTACATTGCTGGAGTCTTTATTTATGCATATCGTCTTGTAAATGGAATCCTTGATAAGTTTAACAGTCGAATAAACCTTTTTTTATTAGTAAATGAATCAAACCAAAACTTAGTGAAAGAAAATTGTCCAAACGCGGTTTTGGTTTCGTTAGAAAGAAAAGGAAAATCTTTTCTTTCTAAGATTCCTCACTTAAACGGAATCATAAATGAAAAACAGATAAAAAAAATCATAAATAAATATAAAATAGATGTATTTTTTAGCCCTTATTTTTCGTATGAATCCTATGTAGTTACCAGCATTCCTCATTTAGCGGTTTTACACGATGCACAAACTTTCATTTTAAAGAAAAAGCAGCCAATCAAAGGAACCCTCTTTCGCTTGATTATGCGATTTTTGTCATCAAAAGTAACTCGTTTTTTAACCATATCTGATTATTCAAAACAGGACATCATTAAGCATACCTGGATAAACGAAAGCTCTATTTCAGTTGTTCATAACAGTGTGGAAATGGCAAATGAAGAACTTTATAGCCGTTTTAAGAAAACTGGACCATACATATTAAACGTGAATACAATTTTGCCATACAAAAATTTGAGGACTCTTATTTTAGCATTCAACTTAATTAAAGATAAAATAGAACACATTCTCGTAATAAAAGGTAAAGTCACTTCGCATTGGTCCAACGATCTTTTACCTATAATTCAGAAAAATAAACTTGAAAACAGAATTGTGTTGATTGATGAAAATCTAACACCCGGGCAATTAACAAGCTTATATAAAAATGCAGATCTTTTTGTCACCCCGTCTTTAATGGAAGGCTTCGGATATTCTCCTATCGAAGCTGCAATATGCATGGTCCCTGTTATATCATCGCAAGAAACTGCACTTCCAGAGATAACAATGGGTATGGTGCATTACTATACGCCAACATGTGATGAGAATGCTCTTGCTCAAAAAATACTTGATTGTTTAGGCAAAACGAGGGAAGAACATAATTTGGAAAACATTTCCTTGAAATTCAAAAAAGAATATTCTGTGGAAACACAATGCAATAGAATTATTTCCTTGATTGAGGATGTATAAAAATGAACAATATTCTTAAAGTAGATCAAAAACAATGCTATTCTTGTCGTTCATGCGAGCAAAGCTGTCCTAAACATGCTATATCCATGGTCGAAAACAAGGAAGGTTTTTTCTACCCTGTTGTTAATGACTCATGCATTGATTGTGGAATATGCTTAAGTCGTTGTCCTTCGCATATGGAGATAAGCGATTCTACATATAAGCAAAAGATAAATATCGCGTATCTAAAAGACCAAAAGAAAATAATGGACAGTTCCTCCGGCGGACTGTTTGCTGCCATCGCAGAGTATATCATAGACAATGGAGGCGTTACCTTTGGAGCAGTATTCGATGAAAAACTAAAACTTTCCCAGAAAATTGCTCGCAACTACGATGAACTAAAAAAACAAAAAGGGTCAAAATACCTTGAAAGTTCTACTGGAGATTCCTTTTCTAAAACAAAGCAATGTTTAGACGAGGGTCTTGTTGTTTTGTACAGCGGAACCCCTTGTCAAATAGCCGGTTTGAAACATTTTTTGAAAAAAGATTACGACAACTTATTAACGATTGACTTGATTTGCCACGGTGTTCCTAGTCAAAAATTATTTGACAAATACATTACATGGCTTGAAAACAGATGGAACGAGAAAATCATTTACTATGGATTCCGAGACAAGGACATGTGTGGCTGGAGCCATATTGGCAAAGCAAAAACAAAGTCAAAAGTCCATCGGATAGATGGTGCATGTGATCCTTATTATAGTAGTTTTTCTAGGTGCGAAACATACCGCGAAAGTTGTTACACCTGTAAATTTGCATCATTAAAACGACCAGCAGACTTAACAATTGGTGATTTTTATGAAATACAAAAAGTCAATCCAACATTAATGAACGACAATGGAGTCAGCATCTGTTTGATAAATTCGTCCAAAGGTGAAACATACTTTTCCCAAATAGCCAGCAAGCTCAATCTTTTATCTATAAAAGTAGATGGAGTACTTGAAGATAAGCAGAACTTGTTTAGGCCTTATGAAAGAGCTGATAAACGAGATTTCGTTTATCAAAATATTGACGCATTGCCAAATAATGTTTTCTTTAGTCAGTTCCCTGAGTCCAGCATTGTTTTCAGATTCAAATACATGCTCAAGCTGAAAATTCTAAAGTTATTTCCACGTTCATTAAAAGACTTTGTAAAAGGGATATTAAAAAAATGAAGGCTGGAATAATAACATATTGGTTTTCTGAAAGTAATTACGGAACAGTTTTACAAAATTACGCCGTACAAACAATTCTGAAAAAAAACGGATATGAACCGACAAATATCCGTTTTTCGTCAAACTCGACATTATCTTTTAAAGAAAAAATAAACGCCTCGGTAAAGCAGTATGGTATTTTAGCTACAATAGGTGGCGTTCTAAAAAGAAAATTTCTTGCATTCTCATATAAAAGAAATCAAAAAAATGATGCACAAAGGTCTTTTAAGTCATTTATTGATCAATACATTTCTAATTCAGAAGAAGTTTTAAAATCCTCTGAACAGATGAAATCTTTATTGCCAGAAAAATCGCTATATGTAGTTGGCTCGGACCAAATTTGGAATGTCGACGACATGCTTTGTTTCTACGCAGAACGCGAAATACCATATGTTTTTTTAGAGAATGTACCAGACGCCTCAAAAAAAATATCCTTTGCAGCATCACTAGGGACAACAACATCAAGCTCTCCGTACAAAGAAAAGATTGGAACTTTATTAAAACGTTTTGACCTAATCACTGTCAGAGAAAAAAATGGCATTGAAATATGCAAATCATTTGGTGTAGAAAACGTATTTCACCATTTTGATCCAACTTTGATGCTAGATAGATTTGATTACAGAAACTTGATCGACAACAAAAGCAAACCACAAAATGGCAAATACATTTTATTGTATTTACTAAATGATGCAACACCCTTCCCGCTGTCCACTTTCTATAAATGGGCAAAAAATCAAGGAATGCAAGTTATTTATGTAAATGGAAACACCGATCGTTTCAAATTTAACTTTCATAAAAAAACTTACCCAAGTATTCCAGAATGGCTAGATTTGATTGACAACGCTGAATATGTTTTTACAAACAGCTTTCACGGAACAGTATTCTCGATTATTTTCAACAAGCAGTTTCTCTATGTAAATCAGAAAAAATACAAAGGAAATAACAATCCAAGACTGGAATCGCTATTGAATTCCTTATCGATAACGGATCGGTTTTATGATGGCGATTTTGCTAAAGTGTGCAAAGAAATAGATTATAAAAGTATAAATGATTATCTTGAATCTTATCGCAAGACATCTCAAGTCGTAGAATTTTTAAAGAAAAATAGTGAGTGTGAAAAAATACAATCTTAAATTTTCTATGAAATTTTAATATGGAATAAAAAATTATGGGAAGCTTACAATTATGGGGAAGCTTACATGCATTTGTCAGCTACCCACCTTGACAACCACACACCCTCGGAGGTATATTTTAACCATGTGGTCCTGAAGCCGGCCGCATAAGGAAAAAAGTTCAATTAAGAAACCGGTTTTTCCTGTCGGAAAAACCCGACCACTTTAGTGATTGCTTGGGATTTAAGTATTATTGCGTGAAACAGTTGTTAAAGGGAAAATGTGATGTTCATTCATTCATTACTTGAAAAGGTAAAAGGTAATGGAATTAGGATTGATAGACGGATTCCTTCGAGTTATCTTCTGGGAACGATGTTATCCAGAATGGTAGGTTTGATTTATGGCATGATTCGTTTGGGAACGCTGAAAAGAGTATATGTCTCTCCGAGTGCTTCTATTCGCTGTGCTTCAAAGATGATGTTTAAAAAGAATTTGTCTATAGCGGATAACTGCCGGATTGATGCCCTGTCTGAAAATGGTTTGGTATTAGGCGAAAATGTGTCTATAGGTTATCAAACACAGATTGAATTGACGGGCTCTTTGAGCCTTTTGGGAAAGGGCATGGTCGTTGGTGATAATGTTGGTTTTGGAACGCATGGTCGCTATGGTTCTGGTGCGGGTTTCGTTAAAATTGGAAGTAATACTATTTTTGGAAATTATGTAAGTATACACCCTGAAAACCACATTTTTAAGGATGCGTCAAAACCCATAAGAGAACAGGGCGTTGTTTCAAAGGGTGGTGTTGAAATAGGAGATAATTGTTGGATTGGGGCGAAAGTCACCATTTTAGATGGAACAAAGATTGGAAATAATTGCATCGTGGCTGCGGGCGCCGTTGTTCGTGGTGAATACCCGGATGGTGTTTTAATTGGGGGCGTTCCCTCAAAAATCATAAGAAAGATATATTAATGCGTGTTCTCCATTACATTTTAGGTTTTCCTCCAATGCGGAGCGGTGGACTGACAAAGTATGCAATCGATTTGATGCATGCCCAAAAGTTGTTGGGACACGATGTTTTTGCAATCTATCCTGGAAATCCTTCTTTGTTTTCGTGGAAAATTTCAATATATAATGAAGGCTTGTGTTGCGGTATCCCCAGTTATAAAATACGAAATGCGCTCTTGCTGCCGCTTCCCCCTCCGCGACTCATGGGGAAGCTTACAAAAGCATCTGCTCTATGCGTCTTCCAGTTCTGTTTATGGCCTGAACAGCAAGGTGCCCTACAGCGAAGACGACAAGGTTGACAACCCGGTTGGTTTGTATGCGGATAGCAAGAAGAGCAAAAGTTCAGCCCGACAAGCCCGATGCTCTTTGCCCGCGCTATCTCGAAGGGCGAGCCCATCAAGGTGTTCAACAATGGCGACATGATTTGCGACTTTACCTACATCGACGGCATCGCCGAGTTCATGAAGTGGTACAAGATCGACAAGAACCCGCTGAGGTAGGGCAAATTTCAGCTAAGAAAAGCGCAAAAGAGGGGGCTAACGCCCCTCTTGCGCTTTTTCTCGTTGTATTTCAAAAAATAATCTCATTTTGTCACAAAGTGTCAAAATGAATTATGTATTTTTAGGGTGTAAAATAGGAAATAGTTTTTATGCAATTCTACATCAAACAAATCCAAGTAAACCAAATACTTCATTTAAATGAATTTACGATTAGTTTGGGCGATTCGCCAAAGCATTTGCTGATAACCGGGCAGAATGGTTCTGGCAAGACGCAACTGATTAAAGCTATTGCGGAACACCTGCAATTGGTTTGTAACGACAAATCTGCAAATCGATTGAACATAGAGAATACTATCTTGTCTTGGAAAAGTGCTATTAACGACACTACGCCCGAACACCAAAAAAGACAATATCAACAGGCAATTAAAAATTTAGAGGATGAAAAAAAACTTTACTTCGGTAAGGTTGTAATAGAATTTAATGACCCGATAGCTATGACGGATGCCTATGGCAATAACGATTTTATTCTTGCTTATTATGAAACATTCCGTAATCCCAAATTCGAAGAAGTTCATTCCATTGAAAAGCCTGATTTAACCAGACCAAATGATTTATCCCACAATAAGGTGGGACAATTCCTGAAATTTCTTGCCGATAATAAGGTGCAGGCCGCTCTTGCTCGTAATGAAGGAAACTACCAGGACGCAGAAAATATAAACAACTGGTTCAATAGTTTCCAGGATGTGCTTCGCAATCTATTTGGCGATTCAAAACTTGAACTCGATTTTGATTATACAGATTATTCGTTCTATATAAATTCGTTTGGGAAAAAATTCAAGTTTACACAACTTTCCGCTGGGTATGCTGCGGCTTTGGATATAGTTGCCGATATGATTCTTAGAATGCAAAAACCGGGTTCTTTGGTCAGGGCGTATGATAAACCTGGCATTGTATTGATTGATGAGCCGGAGACCCATTTGCATTTGGCTTTACAACGGCAAATTATGCCAATTCTTGCAAAGTTGTTCCCGAACGTTCAGTTTATCGTTGCGACGCATTCTCCATTTATTCTGAGTTCATTGCCAAACGCTATTGCGTATGATTTGGAGCATAGTGAAGAATTGACTGATCTTACGGAGTATTCCTACGGCGCTTTGGCCGAATCCTAGAACAAAAACGCAGGTATTTGGCCAAGGGGGCAAAATGATTCGCGTACGCAAGTCTTCTGTTGCTCCGGCTGAATTAGCTCAAAAGGGGTATGGGGCGGATTCTGTGCAGGCCGCAATTCTCGCCGACCAAGATGACAAGTGTTATCTCTGTGAACGCAAGCGTTCTACCGATTTTCAGGTGGAGCATTTGCAAAGTCGAGATAATTGTCCCGAAAAAGAAAATTGCTGGGAGAATCTTTTTGTTGCATGTGGGTATTGCAATCAAAAGAAATCGAATAGCTTTGATGATATTTGCAATCCTTCCAGGACTGATGTTGAATGTGAAATGTCGCAAAAAGTCGATTTCTCTGTAAACAGGGTGCTGTTCAAGGTGCAGAAAACGAATGGATCATTGAATCGGACAGCGGCGCTACTCTCTCGCATGTATAACGGGACTCGCCCCGGATTGCGCACTACGCGTGAAGAAAGGTTTTACAAAGAATTCATCCAACAGATGAATGTGTTTCAGCAAGCAGTTCTTCGCTACATGGAGCAAGGCGACAACGAAACAGAAATCAAGCAGATGCTCGATATAAAAGCAGAAAATCTTGGCTTTAAGTATTCCGTTCTTGCAGAAACGCCTGCTTTGATGTTGAAGTTCGCAGACTGTGTGAGATGGAATCGTGCATAATTTTTTTAGAATCTAAGCGGGGCGTTGCGGGGCCGGCGTGTGAGGCCCCGCTTGATGGGGAAGCGGAAGACGCGACGTGTCGTGGCTGAAGCGAGGGGGGAAGGCTTTCCCCTTTCAAAAGCTTAAATGAAGATTCTTGTGATAGGTGCGGCGGGTTTTATCGCCTCAAAAATCATGGCTATGCTTTCGGCCCGCGGGGACGAGGTTGTCGGGCTTGATAGTGTCCCGCCCAAGTTGAACTTGGACATTTTTGGCAAAGCTAATAAGATAGTCCATCTTGCCTGCAAAAACTTCATCGGGAGTCAGGTACCCGATAGCCGAGTGCAACCTTTCCGTTGCTTTGCTGAATATTCCGGCGAAAATAAACCGGCATTCCGGAATGGCGGAAACCGCCAGACCGGAATACAGGAAACCGCTCTAGCGGCTTAACTTTTTATCCAGTCCGTAGATTTCCCGCATGGAGATGTCTTTGTGCGGGTCGGAACTGCGGATGTCTATCGTATAGGCGTTGTGGATTATCCTGTCAAGTATGGAATCCGTCAACGGGTTCGCAAGACCGCCTGTCAGCTACCCAGCTCGAATTCAGTTCGTCCGCGTATTTCCTGTTGTGCGTCACTGCGGTCTTGCAGTTGTCGGGCAGGAGCATCTTCGAGACTCCGCCGAAAAACTCGAACATGTGGATGTGTGCGTCGTTCCATGACTTCTGTTTTTCGTCCGGGAAGGCCTCCGCGTAGGCATACATGCTGTAGTTGAGAACGCCTACGAACACGTAAGCCTTTTTCTGTTCCCCCGTTTCGGGGTCGATGATGTATGCGGGGTCTCCGGCCCAGTCGACTTCGATCTGCTCGCCGGGTTTGCGGTTGATGTGCATTGTAGCCCTGCGGACGCGTTCGTCCTGCAGGATGTAGTGGCAGTGTAAGCTTCCCCATAATTGCAGCGTCATGTTAAGCCAAAGTACGACGAGGGCTGCATCTTCATGTACCAAGTTATTTAGCCTTGAAAAGGCTTTTGTCTTGACGAATGTATATTTTTGTTAGTGGGTGTGGACACGGCTTGAAGCTATTGCAGTATGACGGAAAATTCTTGCAAACTCTTCAAGATTAGTTTCGGAAAATCTATTTCTCGAAGAACGCTGAAATGCGAATCATTCGATACGATGAAGGTTGCATTCCCAGCAATGGCGCAGTCGACAAACTTGTTGTCGTCTGGATCATCCTTTATAAGGTTGAACCTGAAGAAAGTGTCGATAAGTTCTACGGAAGGCGCGTTCAATAGGGTTTGGATAACGTTCGAAGCGATTATTGAATTTGTCTTTTGTCCAATAATCTCTTCATATTCGTCAAGGATTTCGTTTGAAACACAAAGAGTGTATTTGCCTTCCTGTAAGCCGCGCCAGACATTGAAATAAGCACCCCGTTTAGAAAGGGATGCTAAAAGGCAATTCGTATCAAGAACAATTCTCATATGTTCTTGTAAGGCGTCCGAAGGTGTTCGTTCAGGACGGCTTCATTTTTTTCGTTGTCCCACTCGCCGGACTCCCATAGAGCATCCATGCCGTTCTCGACACGCTTGGCGAAAACATCCGTCAGGGCAACACGAATCTCTTCCAAAGATTTAGAATCCTTGGCAAAGGAAAACATCTTCAGAAGATGCAATTGAGTCGGGTTCAGGACGGTTTCCACAGGTCGCTCCATGTTTCTAAATAGGAATATACATTATTTATGTGCTGTTTGCCAACCCTATTGTCCCGCCCAAGTTGAACTTGGACATTTTTGGCAAAGCTAATAAGATAGTCCATCTTGCCTGCAAAAACTTCATCGGGGGTCTGGTACCCGATAGCCGAGTGCAACCTTTCCGTTGCTGAGTATTCCGGAGTGAATTACACCATGAAACCGGAGTAATGGAAACCGGCGTACCGGTCAAACGGAAACCGCGATTCCGGAGACAAGGAAACCTGTCTAATTTTGGCCTGCACAATTCCGTGCGAACAAAATAGACAGGAGGTCTAATGACCAAATACCGCGAAATCCTCAGGCTGCGAAGCCTGGGATTGGTAGTGTCAAGGGTTTTTCGCAAAAATAGTTTGTTCCAACATCAGATTCTAGGCTAGTCGTCCCTTAAAATCCCGCCCAGCCCGCATAACTATTGGGAAAAACTGATTTCTACCCTGTGAAAATATTGCAAGGTTTTCTAAAATATGAT